>NZ_JAWDJH010000012.1:0-25769 GCF_032465635.1 Enterococcus sp. 2STP | reverse complement strand
GTCTTCGTTAACTCTTTACCAGTTCCATACCAGGCTTCAAACGGAAGTGCGTTATCAACCAATACTGGTATTTGGTTTACCATGGGCGTTTCTAAAAAGTTCTTAGTTCCATCTACAGATTGTGGCTCAGTTAAGCTCACAGAATCATTCAAGCCTTTTTCAGTATATTCAGGTGTGACATCCCAGCTGTAGTCGTTCGGATTGTTGCTGTCTTTCAATCCTTCACCGAAGTATTTAAATTGACTGATATTAGGGGTTCGGGTGTCGCCTTTTTCAATCTTGAGCCAGTCAATTTGACATGCGCCAACGGTTTCTTTGGGTTGTTGATAAATTGTCAGATTTGATGGATATGGTTCATAAATTTCTGAGACTGTGAATGTTAATTGCCAGACATCAGTTAAACCTTCCACAGGTATCATGTCACCGTATTTAATCATTCCGTGATCATATACTCTAAACGCTTGACTAGCTGGTTTACTAGCTTTCATTGTAAGGGTATATGTTTGACCTACGACAAATGGTTCAATCATAGTTCCGAGATATATTTGATTGTTGCTAGTTTTAATAGGAAACACTTTTGCTGGATCAGCAATATTCTCTTCTAAAGCTACCTTACTCAAGCAATACGGAGCATCGAACAAATTTGGCTGATAGGGTGTATTTTTTGATGTAGCAGAGTCCACTTTTTCTAATTTAATATCGTAACCAATGCAATACTTGCCCACTGTATCTTCAGGGAAATACCACTGTAAATATGGTGCAAAGTTGCCATCCGTTAAATCAGCTGGTACGGTAAATGTTTTGCTAGTACGTACGAATTTATCATTACTATCAGCAGTAGGATACAATACTACTGGTCTAACACTATCGGGTTTAGGTGTAGTAGTGTACACAGTATAATATAATGGACATTTCCCTGTGACCATTCCATCACTAACCATAATACTAGCGCTTAAATTATAAGTGGCACCTTTTTCTAAACGTGTGATAAGTGGTAGAAAAACATTCCTAGAAGTTCCTGCGGCAGATGGATCACTCATATCAACTTCAAAATAAGTTCCATGGTCTTTGACGTATGCTGGTGGCGGTTGGATACTGGAATTTGTTCTACTTAGCTGAGAATAATCTATTACTGGCAACAAATTCGGATTCCCCGAATAATCATAGTCCCCGAAGTCGATGCTGTTACTGTACATCTTTTTCAGCTTGCCGAGATCGCCGATTTGCTGATTGGTTTGATCAATACGATCATTCGCTTTATCAATATTAGTATTGAGAGTTGCGACATCTTGATTGGCTTTCGTGATTTTATCGTTTGTGTCTTTCAGTTTCGCATCAATCTGCGTTTCGGATTCCGCAATTTTCTGATCAATTTCTTGCTTTCCATCAGCTAGAATTTTTTCGATTTTATCGATTGTCTGGCTAAAACCATTGAAATAATAGTCTTCTAGTTCTGGCGTACTATCATCAATTGGACTGCGTTTGATGTAAAAAGTAAAACGACCAGCCGTGTCTAACGACTGATCATTTGGGAAATCAATATAGATACTTCCATCTACTCTTCCTTGGTATCCTAAAATATTATCTTCTAAAACGATAGACACAATGCCATTCAAACGATCTTCAATGGTGGCAAGATAGTCATGTTTACCATAACCACCTTCTGCTGTTGCAGATTTAAATATCAGACGAATAGGAACCGTAGTTCCTTCTGGTAAGCTTTGAGGAAATCCATTTTTCTGCAATTTGAAGCGAAGCTTGGCTGTGCCTCGATCATGCGACCAAAAAACTACACCAGTTGAAATAGGTTTAATCGCTTCTGCTTGGATAATAATAATGGACTCATTGGTTTTATAAATCATCAGGACAACACCTGCCCTTTCGCGATGATCAAACCTGAATTAACAATTTGATGACGTGTAGTAGCGAAGGCCATAGTTTTAGACATGCCATCACGCATCGTAGCATTGTTTGCTACCATCCCAATATTATTGTTTTTTCCGTTGTTTAAAGAAGAAGCAAGTACATCAGCCAAAAGATCTGAGTGAATAACTGTATTTTGATTTTCAAAATAAGAATTATAGATATGACATTTTGCTGAATTTGCTTTTACTGCTACATGATCTTTATTTGATTTCGTGTCCTCTTTACAAGTGACACATGCAACTGCTAAATAGCCACTATTCTCAATATAAAAAGTGGAACTAGTATTTGCTTGATCTACCCCTTGCAAGCCGTAGACACGAAAATAACCAGAACAATAACTAAATGAAATATGTCTGACTTTTACAGACCTATCTACACCTGTTGTATAACCGGTATCGTCTACATTGTTCTTAGGACGAATATGAATTTGAGAAGCATTTATATTTTTGACCACTACATCCTCTAAATAGACCCCATCATCAATCCAAATTGTCACCACCTGAGTGGAGATTAATGGAATTTGATTGACTGCCGTTTGTATTGTTGCAAAAGGTTTCTCTTCTGTTCCATCACCTGCCTGGTCACTACCTTTTTCTGCTGATACATATAAATCGAGATTATTATTACTGCCGCCAATTATTGTCTCTACGCTAGTATTCAACTGATTCACTTGCTCAGCTGTTGCGTTCTGCCGATCATTTAATGTTGTTATTTCAGATTCTTGTTTCGTTTCAGCTGCAAGAAGTCTTCCTTGTAATGTTTCGAAGGTTGTACCTTCACTATTAACCCTGGCATCAACAACTTCGTTCGGTGAATCGCCGCCTGAATGAAGCACAAGATTATCAATACGACTGTTCGTTACTTTGTCTTGGTCAGACAATTTCTTTTCAAGATTGTTCAGATAATCAACGTTTTTATTGAATGTTTCTTTCCATTTTAAAGCGATATTATTCGATAATAGTTTAACAAGCCCCATCTACATCAGTCCTTTCTTAGCAAGATTCGCCAGTATTGAAGTGATTGTTTTCTTGGTATTTGATAATACAATCTCTGGCGCTTTATTAGGGATAGCTGGATAATCAGTAATTCCCACAACTTGAATGTAGGTACTTATATTCAAAGGTTCATAAACAAAAAGGACCTTATCCCCTTTGTTAAGAGATACGGCCCATTTTAGTGTTACGGATCCTGAAACATCTGGATAGTCGTGTAACTGCTGTTTTAGATATTCAATCATATTATTTTGAATAGTGTAACGTTCGTCTTCTATTGGGTCTTGTATCCTGATTCCCCATTTCTGTGATTCGGGACTAGTATAAGTAACTGGATTAAAATAATATGAGTCATCTTCTTTTTTCTTACCAAATCCTTTAATTTGTGTTTTCAAAGCATAAGTATCAATATCAAACGACACTTCATCCGTATTATATTTATATCGGATTTGTTGTTCGGTTATATTTCCATATTCTGAAATGGGATAAAATACTAAGTGCTTATTGTTTGGTATCACAACGGCACCGTAATCTTCCAAAATTTCATTAATAAGATTTAAATAATTATCATTTCCAAAGTTCTCCTGTTCCTTTTTTAAAAATACATTGTTGGGATCTACAACTTCCCAACTAAATCCTCGGTTTCCAGCTTTAAAAATATGAGTCAAAAGATCATTGATTGATTTTGTTCCAGATATAGTGTCATATTGCCATCCATCTTGAATAGTGTAATAAACATGAGTTGCTACTACATCTTTATAGATTTGGCTACCAGAAGCATATGGTCTCATCTGCTTGATTGAATACTGCTGACCATCAAATACAACATAGTTTTCATAGTCAATTAAATCAAAAGCTATTTGATTCCTTTTTGTTTCTGGTACAGTCACAGATAACTCCCACGTTTCATTTTGTTGCCACGAGACAGAAAAAGAATCCTTATCGTAGTTAATAAGGATTTCCTCTTTCGTTTCTTCATAATTACGTATTAATATGTTTTTCAAAGTATCACCTACTTATACAAGAAACGGAAATCCCAAGAAGATTTCACTCTAGTAATATTTTGAATTTCGATTTCATTGACCCCTTCAGCTAAAGTGATTAGTCCATGGTTTGTATCAATACCACAGCTTACACCATTCAATTTGGGGTATACACCATCCAAAACTAACGTCTGCCCTAAATTAGTTGAGAGAGAAGGATAATAAATGAAACGATCGCCTGTGGTCTTGTTGAAAATAGTCACATTTCCTTCTGATTCTCCTTCTAGGGTAATACGTAAATCTGACTCTCTCGGATCAATTTCAAAACTGCCAGCATTAAAAATCTTAAAGAAACTAGTATTGTGCGTATAAATAAAGTCTTCAGAAACTAGACCTTGAGAAAACTGCCAATCCTCATCCAAACTGAAATCAGATAAAGTCGTTGCAATTGATTCAGAATATCCTTTATAGGCGGAAAATGATACAACACAATTTCCTTTAAAATATGCCTTTTTGGTTATAGTCATACTCTCAACGATCACTGGAAATCTTTTACCAGGTTCTTTCGTATAGATAAAGTAGTATTCAGCTTCTTTATTAAATAGTTCTCTCAATTCTGTTTCAGTCAAAATAAGATCATTTAGATTGTCTGCAAAATAATCAAATTCAAAAGTAATAGGAAAAGAATCAAATGAGTGTGTCAGAAGCTTTTGTCCTACTGAACCTGCATAAGAAGAAAATTCGTTTTTCGGTACAGGCATACCAATATTAATATCAATGATCTTGATTCGATAATTTGCTAGTAAGTCAAATTTACCTGTACTAAATTGAAGAAATACTGATGTTTTATCTTCCATTAAAATTCTTTCCTCTCGCATATAGTTTTCTTGCTAATGATGAACCAGTATATTCATCTACACTTTTGCTGACTTTCTTACCGTCTAGATGACTAATTACCTTAACTGGACGATTATTCAAAGCTTGAGACAGCTTCTGAAGTGAACTTTCTGAAATTTCGCTTGTTAAAAATCCACTCGAATTGCTTGATACATTATTTGCTGAAGCAGGTCTAAATTGTTCCCTCGAGCGGATTGCTTTTATAATCAAGTCATCTGCAGAAGGTTTAGCAGGATTTATCATAAATTCTTTTGGATAAGCAGGGTCTTCTCCAATCCATGCTAATTCAGGACCATTTATTTCTCCACCGTCAGCATAACCATGCCCCATTCCGATATTTGCAAAGAAGCCAGCACCTGTTCCATATCGAGCCATAATATATCTTAAGCCGGCTAGGATATTATCATATCCATTAAAAATATTGCCATGACCTGGCATCTTATAAGCATTGAAAGTAGCACTAATTGTTTGCATCAATCCCTTTGCTAAGTCTCCAGTAATGGTATTAATATCTGTATAACCACCTTGAACAGCTTTCTCATTTCCGCCTGATTCTGTTTGAATCTGACTAATGATTCTGTCTATATGCCCTTTATCCGTTGGAAATCCGACCATTTTTGCGGCTTCAATTACTTGGCTTCGCCATCTTTCTGCCCCCGAACCAGCTGGAGAACTACCGCCTCCTGCTTTGAAAATATCTCCTGATCCTAATTTACCAGTGATATGCAAATGGTCGTAATGATCATTATCTGGCCATGGTTCCCATGAACCAGTTGCTGGTTGACCTGATTGTCCAGTTCTATCACGCACTTTTCCCTGTGTGATAACATATCCAACTTTATCAGCAAAATTCTCAAATACCCAGTTTGCAGGATCAAAATATTTGCTTGAACCATTCATACTTGATGGATAAGCAATATCAATCGCTTGATGCTTCCCATGCCAATATGGATCTCCTGGTCGGTAACCTGAAGTAATCCCGCTCATACCGAATTTCCTAACGGCTTGGTTTGCAATATCTACTAAATATTTATAGACATTATCTGCCATTGCACCATCGAAACTGCCGCCTCCATTTTCTTCATTAAACTTATCAAAGAAGTTTTGTGCGTATTCGATAATCTTATCTTTTATATTAGAGATACCACCTGCAGCAACCTTATATTCAGCTGAATCACCAAGGTTATCTAAAAAGTCAGAGACACCAAGTTTATCAGCAATCGTATCATAAGCTTTGCCGGCACCATCTGAAACGAAAGACCATACATCTTTAGCTTTATCTTTAACCCAATCAAACATATTCGTGATAGTACCCCAGACACCGTCTTTGTGTGCGGGTAGCCCCTTTGTCATTGCCAAGAATTCTTTAGACATATGGTGGGGTAAAATTGAAGTACCAGCTTGCAGAGGACGAATTTCTGGACCGCTAACACCAACAGGGAAAATACCTTTAGATGGATGATGAGCAAGCTCGAATCCTTCTTCCCCAACCAGAGCAATTTCGTCTTCGGTCAATCCACTAGAACCTTTTGCATGTGCACCAAATTTAAACTTAATAAGGTCGTTTCCCCAATCTTTGTTCAATGCATGTATCAAATGACCGATACCATGTGCGACCCCTTCAACAATGGAACCTAAATTCGTTTTTAATTTATCCCATGCTCCTTTGACATCGCCAGTTTCAGTGTCAACTGCTCCTTTATGTTCCCCAGCTTGTTTAGTTGCTTCGTCTACAACATTTTTATGTGTATCTCGAGCTTGTTTAACAATAGCATCTCGTTGGTCTTTTGCCGTCTTTTGGGTGGAATTGTACGTGTCATTTGCTTTCTTTACTATGTCATCATGTTGTTTCTTACTGATAGAATGATTATCATAATATTCTCTATCAGCAGCATCTACAACTTCGTTCCTTTTTTTCTCTGCTGAATTGACTGTTTCTTTATATGCTTTATTAGCAGCATTAATTTGGGCATCACGTTCTTTAGCGGAAGTTTGAATAATTTCTTTCATTTTCTCACGTGAAATACGTTTAGTATTCTTTTTCAAATCGTCTAAAAGATCAAGTTGTTTTCCTTTGGAAACTTTCAAATCTGATATAACCATTTTATTGGTGTTTTCAGATAAAATAGTCATTTTTTCTTCATGACCTTTTCTAGCTTTAAGAAGTTCTTTATTCCGCTCTTTTTCAATTTGAGCTGTAACCTGTTTTTCCTGCTCCTTGTATTTTTTACTGTTCTTGCCATAGGTTTTTGCAGAAGCGCTTAACTGTTCATTTTTCTTTTTATCCCATTTGTTATTGATTGCAATAACTTCTTTATTGTATCGTTCGTTTTCTTGAGACATTTGTTTCAAATTATCTTTTAAATTTTTCTTTTGTGTATTGTTCTTCCTTTTGTCTTCCTTTAAAAATTTATTATATTCTTCTTTGGTTATATCGCCGTTTTTTAACAAGGTATCTAAATCATGTTTAGAATTCTTTTCTTTCTGCCGAAAATATTTATCGGTTGCAGAAGAAAGTTTTTCGTACGATTTTTCAGCAGCCTTGGTATCTTTCATAAGTTGTTCTAACTCTGATTTGTATGTCTTGAAAAATTTCTTTTTGCTTGGATCACCCTCAAAAATATCATTTAGGTCTATTTTTTTCTCTTTTAGTCCTTTTTCGATTTGTTTTCCTAGTTTTTTGCCGATTTCAGTACCGCTTATTGACCCAACGGCAGCACCGATTGCTCCACCAATTCCTGTTCCTATTCCAGGTACTACCGAACCAATAGCAGCACCTGCAGTTGCACCGCCAGCAGTTCCACCTAAAGAACCACCAAAGCCGCCCAATTTTGTGCCAATGCTACCTTTTCCAAAAAGCTCAGCTGCACTACTAAGAATATCAATGTATGGGACAATTTTAGCAATCTTACCGATACCACTTATAAGTTTCAAAGAGCCTGATTTTCCAAAGCTTCCCAATTTACTTAGAACACCAGTCTTGGCTACGTCTTCAACAGCTTCAGACGCTGCTTTAGCGCCACCTTTTGGAAGAACATCTTCAATGATATCTTCTCCAGCTGTAGCAATACTTTTTCCCCCAGACTTTTTGCTAAGGGAAAAACCCCCTCCGCTCAAAAAATCAGTGACCTTTTCGACAGCTGTTAATTCTAATAAGGTTTTTCTAGCTTCTTTTAACATGGTTATGAATTCATAGCCTTTTTTAACAGCAAACATCACGACTAATGCTTTTCCGAACAACTCTATTTCATCTTTATGTTTTGCTATTTTTCCTATGATTTCATTTATAGCGCCTAGTGGATCTTTTAATGCTTTAGATTTATCATCAACCAATCCAAAAAGATCAGCGATATCAAAAAATAATTTTTTACCCTCTTCCCATGCACCTGAGAGAAAAGTTTTCCCTATTTCTTTGACATTTTCACCAATCTCTACTAAATCATCACTATGATTAGTTAAATAGGAGAAAGTTTTATCTAAAACGTTATATACATCACCGAAAACATTCTTTCCAGTATTAGATAGCTTAGGGAGTTTTTTTTCTGCTAAATCAAGAAGTTTGTTGCCCATAGGTGTCAGCTCGTCAGTGATTTTTCGAATATCACTTCTCAAACGTACACTGAAAGTTTGTTCTGTATTTTCTTTTGTTTTTTTAGCTGTTCCAGATACATTATCGAATGTATCATTTACATTTCCTAAACTTTCAATTACTTTCATTGCGTTATCTTCACCAAGTGCTGACCAAATCGTTGATGCTGTTGTTAATTTTTCTTGCTGATTTTTTGTATTTTTTAGATCACTAATGATATTTTGAAAAACATCGCTAGCAGTTGCCTTTCCATTCTTAAACTCTTTAAATATTTTTTGCGTACCTTTAGAAAAGCTTCCCAAGTTCTCTTCGATGCGACCGTCATTCAAAGAAATAGTAAACTCTTTAACAAAATCGTTTACTTTATCTAGATTGTAAGCCCCTGATTTTAGCCCATTATCTAAAATAGAAAACATACTTTTGGCATCGAAACCTGCTTGTGACCAAATTTGTCCATATTCTGCTAGGTTATCACCTAGTTCGTCAGTTTTATCTAGACCAACTTGTGCGCCTTTAACCATGTAATCAAAAGCTTCATCAGAAGACATACCAAAATTTGTCATCAAGGAATTAATACCCCTTAACGATTCATTTAAATCCATACCAAACTGATCTTGTAAAATAGACGCATATTGAGATATTTCTTTTAACTTATCTGCTGGCATATCACCAAGTTGTGTATTCACTGAACCCACTATTTCAACAGCTTCGTCCATTGATTCTACAAAACCAGTATTATAAAAATCATTAATAACATCACGATATTTGTTAGTTTGATCCGCATTTAATCCCAATGTATTAGTCAATTTATTACTAGCATCTTGAAGATCAGTGACACGATCAATGACGTTGAAAGATGATTCTTTAAAAGCATCGAATCCTTTTGAAGCTTGTTCACCTATAAAAGTACCTGCAATAATTTCTTGCAAATTAGAAAACCCTTCTGATGCTCCATCTGTAGTTTCTTCTAATTTTTCAATGTTCCTAACCGCTGAACTTGTATCTGCTTCTACTCTTGTTTCAGTTTTAGAAGGAATACTAACTAGGTCATCTTCTAGAATTTTAAGTTCTTGGTCATCAACTTGAGCGGATACTTTTGTACTTATTTTTTCAGGAATGTCTTCCAAATTACCTTTTACTTTCTCGATATCTTTCAACAATTCGTTATCGTCTAAAATGACTTTTGTTTCGGTCTTCTTTCCAATTGTTTCATCAATCTTTTGTTTTGTTTCTTCTGCTTGTTTTTGAATTTTATCTGTTCCTTGCTTAAAAGATTCATCCATTTTATCACCAGTATTAATACCTAATCGTGATAAAATATCATTAATTAAAGAAACATCATTTTTGAACTTTGGCAAATTTGAGAGCATAACATCAATATTTATCGTCGCATCTGCAGACATTCTTTAATTACCTCCTTTCTACTTTTTTGCTTGAGCAGCTAGCATTTCAAAGATACTTCCTAGCTGATCATCTAAATTATTTACTGTTTTTTCTGAGTCGAGGGCATAATATCCTTGTAATTCTAATAGATTCGTAAGCGCCTCGCCTTCTAATCCATTAATACTTCTAGAACGAATAGATAAAATTCGTTGAAAATGAGTATTTTCGCTTAATCCAAATAAAAGAGTTTTAAACGTGATGAAGTGCATTCGCCCTTTTTCTTTTAATAAATCGATGCCGTAATCCGCTAAAAATGAAGAATAGATCGCTCCAGCATCTTGAGAATAAGAATAAAGTTTTTCTGGCACAGTATCTCCAGACTCCTGATCACTATCGTTATTTCCATATGGACTTTTTTGTATATAATTGCTTATTTCTTCGATTGCTGATTGCTTCTGTTCAAAAGTAAAATTACTAACTGGAGATTTATTGTCAAAATAAAATAAATCAAAAGCTTTATTAATTTTTTCAAACGATCTTAAATTTTTATCTTCCAACAATTCATAGAATTTAATTACTACATCAAACGAAAGATCAAATTTATATTCTTCTCCTTCAATGATTAGTGTGTTTTCTAAATCCTCAACCAAATCAAACATTTAACTCACTTCTTTTTATGTTTGTTTTTATAATATTTATCGGCGGTCTTTTTTCTTTCGACCATAATATTTCTAAATTCTTCCTGCAATAAATTAATAATTACAAATAAAGCTTTGGTACTACAGTTATAGTGTTGATAAATTCGATTTCCTTCGCCTTTTCCTAAAATTTGATCAAGTGTTTCAATAGATTGATCTCGCATATTTACTGTTTCTTTTTGTACAAACTTCTTGTACTTCTCACTGCCGGCATCTTCTATTTTTTCCACACGTTCTTGCATCGTTTCTAACTGAGCAGGAATCTCAATATTGAGATTTGTTAATATTTGATCGATTTCGTCAGAAATCACAACAGTATATTTTTTCCCTGCAATTTGAATATTTTTCTCTAAAGATAATTTTGCATCTAAGTCAATTACATTGTTAATTGCCATTGTTTTTCCTCCTAAAAAAGAAGGATGATTTGTCTCATCCTTCTTTCACTTTATTCTTGTTTGATTGGTACATCTGCTTGATCTAGTTCTTTATCGTCTTTGTCAGCAATGTAGACTTTCACGGCATCTGTAGCTTTCAAATCTTTCCTGTAATATTCAAAGTTCGGTGGTTGAGCTTGTCCAATAGGCACAGAATAGATTCGCTCGCCATTAATATATAAACCTACTTTTTCCACCAGTGTCCCTTGATATGTACCAGTTACCCATGTACTGGAACCTGGTACATATTCATCTACAGTTAATATTTTGGCTTCGACAATAGCCGTATATTCTTTTTCTGTAACAGCTGACTCTACACCGCTATATATAGCACTTAAGCCGTAAATATGAGAGACACCATCTTTAATATCACTAAATGTCTTTGTGATTTTGCTATCAACGATATATGCTGCACCAGAATCGACATGATCTTTGTATGCTTTTGCTGACGTCGCCCCATCTGGACAGTCCGCAGTTACAGTAACCTGTTTTTTCTCTGCATCATATTCAAACGTCAGATTTTGGGGCGGTTTAGGGTGTCGTAACAGTTAATTCACAATCAGCACTTTTATCTCCATCTACTGTTTTTACAGTAATTGTAGTTGTTCCTGCTTTAACAGCCACAACCTTCCCTTTGGTATCAACCGTAGCTATGGTTGAATCGCTAGATGACCATGTCACATTTTTATTCGTTGCATTTGCTGGTAAAACGGTAGCTGTAAGAGTTTCATTTGCCCCAGTAACAAGCGATAACGTTGTTTTATTAAGCGTTACGCTTGTGGGGCTAATTACTCCCCCGCTTCTTCTAAGACCGGCTTTCCGTTGAATGCTAATGTGAAGCTAAATGTTTGTTTTGCATTTGCAGCACCCCCAAATGGAACGATTGCTGTCATAGTAACAACAGATTGAACTTTATTTCCTTTTGCATCTGTCCAACGTGCAAGCGTACGTAATTCATCGCCAATGGACAAGAAATGTTTTGCCACATAATCTTGTGCAGGATCTCCGAACACTCGGTGTCCTGATAAAGCAAAAGTAATATTTTTACCTGTCACGCTTGAATCAGTGAAACCTTCGCCATCATAATAAGCTGTTGCATCAGTGGTGTCTGCCGCTGCAGGGGTAATAGTACTGATTCCAGCTGCAAGTACAGCAAAATTTGCTTGTTCGATATCATCTAAGCTTGTGTGACCTAAAACATCAATTTCTACTTTATTTTTAAAGTTCAATAGAAATTCCTTGTGTGTATTGTCGCCTGTTTCTCCTGCAAAAAATTGCAACTGCATTTTCATAAATTGCTGTTGATTTGTTTTTGACATATTTTTCATTATGTTTCCTCCTATTATTTGAATTGATGCACGTTTATTTTTATATCTAACAAATAAGTAGATTGCCCCTCATTATCTTGTTCACTTGCAAAAGGAGTATCACTTATTTCTGAACTAATAAATTTAAAACTTTCATTGCTAGATTCTAAGGATGGGAGCTCATCTAAATAATTAGAAATGAGCCACAAAGTATGATTTGCTTTTTCTTGATCTTTTGTATTAAATCCCACTTCAAAAAGCATTTCTCTTTCTTTTGTACCATCAAAATATTCTTCTATTGTTCTACTTCCTGGGAGAGAATAGATACAAAGGGTGTCTTCTCCATCTAGAAATCCAATTACACAAGGCATTGGCATTCCTTCTACTGAATCAATCGAATCAGCTAATCTTTCTAAGAGATCCATTAAAGTTTCCCTCCTTCAACGAAAGCTTTTCGCCATGCATTGATATGCTTAGATTTTGCACGCAAATCCCATCTACTTCCTGTACCAGGAGTTGTGTAATTTTTAATTCGCACAATTTTCCCTGACTTCGTCACTATCAAGCCTCTGAATTGAGCTTTGGCATAAGGAACTGTATAAACGATATGGTTCTCCCGTGCATAAGAATCACTGCGAAGGTGGCCTTGACGTTTTGGAGCATACAAGTTCATATCCATGTGCATCTGATTAGTCATAAAAAAAGTAGCCTTTTGTATGTTCATAACAGACAGTTTTCTATTTATACCGTTTTTTTCTACTTTGATATGCATCATTATAAAACCTCCAATTCATACGAATTAACTTCGTTGCTGAAAGGATTTCGATTATCTACTATAGTCACCAAAGTATAGGCTGTACCTTCAAATATGATTTCTGATCCTACATGTTCCTTTGTAATTTCAGGAAATGGTGCGGATACTCCAGCAAATAAAAAAGCGATAGCGTTAGCTACCACTTTTCTATTATTATTTGAACCACTATAAATTGTTTGAGGTTGAAAAATCATATTTTCAATTGTAATATCAGCATCAAATATCGGCTTTTGCCATTTGTCAGTTCCCTTTTTGCATTTGAAAATAATGGACTGCTTACAATATTCTTTTGGCATTTGTGGAATCATTTATAATCAACTCCCCGATATAGAAGTCCTGTATAAATTAATTCTGCATAGGCTTCTGATGAAACCATTGTTCTACCATATGTGGCTGAACCAACACTAGCACCTTCAATTCGCATTCTTCCAACGCTGACACTAGTTGGTGTACCACTAAGCATTTCTTGTAAGGTTGTTTTCCCACCATTTAAAAACAGATATTCCACTTGGATGGCCATTGCTAATTTAAATTTTTGTACTCTATATTCATTTGAATCTTGAATTAAGTCATTTTTTAAGTAGAAATCAGCAGTCAAACGATTAATCTGACGTTCAGCATATGGTTCTAATTCATCGAAAGTTTTTTGATCAGGAATTTTACTAAAACCTAGCTTTTCATACTCTTCGTACGTTAAATAACTCATAGTTTTAGCCTTTAGCTTCATTCAACAAATCAACAAGTCTAGCAGTCGATGTGTTAGGCGCAAACTCAACGCCTAAGTCAGCTAATTCTTTTTTCAAAGTTTCCCGATCTGGTTCTTCTTTGTTTTCTAATTGCTGAAGTTGTTGTTTCAGTTCCTGAACTTCTTTTTTCAACGCCTTATTTTTATCAAGCAGTGCGTTGTATTGAACCACTGTGTAAGTTTTTCCACCTGTTGCCGATTCTACAATAGTATATTTTTTACCTGATGCATCAAGTTCTACAATATCGTAGCCCTGGGCTTTATAAAATTCTTTGTCCGTATCAGTAAGAACTTCAACGACTCTATTTGCTTTTTTAGCTTTCATTAATTAGATCCTCCCTTGGTTAAAATAATCGGCTCACTCCAAGCTGATCCAAGTTTGTTTTCATTTAAAAACTCAGCTTTTTCTATTTCATTTGAGCCTTCTCCTAGTTCGTTAAAGGTTTGTACGTATAAATAAAATTTGTCCCCTTCAACTAAAGATGGAACATTTTCTGCAGCCAAAGTCCAACTATTAGTTTCACTATAACCCATCATTTTGGCTTTATGTGGATCTGATTCATTAGCGTTTGCGTAATGGATAACATATGATTTTGCCCCTTCCACAGGATCAAAGGAGACAGATACTGATCCATCTCCATTAAATTTACCTGTTGGATTTTGGGGCGCATTAGGGTGCAGATGGTGTTACGACAAATGATACTCCATCCGTTTTTGTTTCAAACAAAATGACATCGTCATATGATTGTTCATAATACAAGTAGTTACCTGCAGTTGAGGCAGATGGTTTATCTAGACCAACAAAGCTGTATTTTTCTGGTGCACACATACAAGGGATATGAATCAACATCATTTGGATTGTTTGTGCAGTTGGATCAGCAACAGCACCAGTAGTAAAATCGTATAGAGTTTTCATGTAAGCAGAAGGAACAGCTGGTTCAATCGTTACTTCATCTAAACGTTTTACTGCTCGATCAATCACGCCGTTATTATTTTGTACTGATAACGTACGTTGTAACCCTTGCGCATTTTTTAAAATAGTGCTGACAGTTGGAGTCACATATAAAGAACGTCCAACAGCTGGAACTGCGGCTTCATCCATATCGGTCATCATTTTATCAAATTGAGTCAAAATATTTTCAGTTGTCAATTCCAGTTCTACGATTCCTTTACCGCCATCTTTTGCTTTCTTCAAAGTGTATAGAGAAGAAAACATTTGTTTGTCTTTTTCAGGAATTTTTTCAAGATCATTATAAGCTTTGGTGATATTGACAATAGATGTTACATAATTCGTTTCATCAATATCTGAAGGGTCTACCAATGTGTCCCAGTAGCGTTCATTTGTTAATTCATAAGTTTCCCATTGATTTTCGTAGTTGGCACTAGCCCCTGTAATCGAACGTCGTGTTCGATCTTTCCGCCCATTTTTAATTAATAGTTTAGGAAGCTTAACAGTTTTTGCCCCTGCCCATTTGATCAGGTTATTTGATGGAGAATTCCACAATTTTTGAGAATATAAAATACCGTTCTCTGAATAACGTTTTTGGAGTCCTTGTTGGTAAGATTCTGCATAGTTTAAAGTTGCATTATCAGCAAACATTTGCAGATTCATTGATAAAATATTTTTATGCATTTTAATTTCCTTCTTTCTTTTATTTAACTAGGTCGCTTGTCATTGCAGCAATCATTTGCGCTGTTTCATCATTAGGAGGGACAGCATTTGACGGATTGCCTTGAAACGTTGCTTTTTTCTGTTCGGGATTTTGTGGCGGTGTTGTTTCTCCTTCAAAGAGATATCCGTCACTTTCCTTCAATGTATTTAATTGTTCGTCTAACCCTTTGATTCCTTCATCTGTTAATTCCAGCTTTTCACTATCAAGTAAAGCTTTGGCAGCCTTGATATTACGAGCCCCTGCTTGAGTAAGAGCTAGTTCGATTGCGGATGTTTTTTTGATTTCGGCAATCTTACTTTCTGAATCAGCTTTTGCTTGATCGTATTTTTCTTGAAGATCTGATAATTGAGTGGTTAGTTCTTCATTTCCTTCTGCTGCTTTTTTCAGGCTATCTAATTCTGTTTGATTGGCATCTAACTGCTCTTTGTATTGATTTACTTGTTGCTCTGCAGCTGCAACATTACTATTCAATTCATTAACAGTGGCTCCATGTAGCGCCATGACTGAGCCAATTTGTTCCTCAGATAAGCCTAGTTCTTTTAATTGTTCTCTTTTCATTTGGTCCTCCTTCGAATATTTAACGTGGCAACGACCACGAGAGTATAAAAAATAAACCTTTTAACGCCATGTTCAGGGCGAAAAATTAAGATTGAATCTCTTCTCTGCTATAATCCCGCATAAGGAAATCATGTTCTTTCACTAATTCTCTAATCTTCCCTTGTTTAAAACGGATCATGTCTTTGCATCTTTTCTGCGTGACTTCATCACCTAAAGATTCTGCAGCAGACAAACGCTTCTTTTGATAACGAATGTCACGCTCTAATCTTCTTTGTTTCTGCTGGATCTCAGCATTTCTTTGTACTTCTTCTGGATCATATTGTGGCTGATTATTTGTATTAACATCTGGTCTACCAGGATAAAGAATATGTTTACAGTTTGTTCCTTGAGTTCCCCAAGGTTCACCATAACCATGATCATAAATAGACGGTAAATGCTGAAATTCTGGTGGTGCTTTGGACTTAGGAACTGTGAGAACCCATCCACCTTGAATATCGGCACAGGCTTTTCTAGCTGATAGATGGCTACTCATTAGAGCAGTTACACAATCAAAATCTTGCATTCTTTTCAGACGTAAATCGTTAAATGTTCGATGCGTTGTGCTTTCAATTACCGTTCTTGAGTATGTTTCAAGAGTCCATTCACGCCCTGCTTTGTCCTTGAATCCTGATTTAATTCCTTCATCCACCATTTTATAGACGTTATCTCTTACGGCTTGTTCATGCGTTTTGAGACCTGTTAAGGTTTCTAGGGTAGATTGTTTAAGAATTGCCTGATAAGCTCTCATAGCTGAGTTCTGGCTGTAATTCGTAGTGATAAGCGTCTGATTTATATTATTATTCAAGTCTAAGAATGTTTGATGTAGGAAAGACTCCAACATCTGATTGACATCATCAGATACCGGCACGCTTTTTTGTACCATTCTTTCCAGTTCCTGATCAATCTCATTGATAATTTGAATGCCATTATCTTTGATAAGCTTTTCTATTTGGCCTTGAGTAGAGTTTGTATAGGAAGCCAGTAGATTAATAACCTTTTTGTTCAAAACGCCCATATAGTTTAATTGCTGTATCTGCCATAACATCACGTTTTCTTTATTCACTTTGGTAAGGTCTTTCTTTAACATCATTTTGATGATTAAATCAAAGATACGATCTTCTAATTCTGAATAAATGTTCGTGATAGCATCCGCTTGGTTTTGCATATTATCTGGAGTAATCAACTCAATCACCTACATCATACATAGCAGCTTGTGCATTTCGTTCATCTGTTCCTGCATCTTGGGAAGGCATTTCCTCTTTCAAGTCATCCAACCATTCTTTTAATTCCTGATCACTTAGATTGTAATTACGGATAAGAAACTGTTTCTTTGGCATCACGCCAGCAACCACAGCTTTTAAATCATCTTCTTGTTGTTTATCTTGATTGACAAAAATACCATCTTCAAAACTGATATCGACTTTATAATCATCGTAATTTAATTCAAACAATGGTTTTCCAGTTGAATTAAGTTCTGCATAACCTGCCAATTCAAAAATCGAATGGACTAATTCATTAATGGCTTTTTCAACCATTGTCAAATAACTAGAGCGTGTTTGATACGTCATTGAGTTATTAGAGACAATTTCAGTTGCTGTTTTTAAACCATCATCAGCGTAGCTCATTGAACCAACTGATAGCCCTACTTGTACCTCAAACTCTTTAATCCAATGATCAATGGCATCTTTATACTGAACTGTTCGTATTGCCGTAGTAATATCTTTTATTCCAGCATTTTCTGCCCCATACATCCCTACAAATACATTTTGATCACTATCAAACATTGGGGGATGGGCTTCATCCGTTTTGAGAAACTCAGCAGGAACCACGACGCGCCTTTGTCCCATTTGTATTTCCCAAGCAAATTGGTCATGAGTATTGTTGATGGTATCTAAAATTTCTTTTGCATTATCAACGATTCCAACGCCTAACGGACTTTCTAGAGATTTATTGTTTGCACCAGGTGTTCTGAAGTAAACAAAAAGAGGACGTCTCAATCCTTCTAAGGTGACTTCCTCTGCTAAATCAGGATATAAAATTTCTAATGGTACTTGTTTACCGACAGAACTTTCCAATTCTGACTTATAAAGCTCATTAGAAATAATGTACTTCCCATCTACCCACTCATGGAATTCTAATAACGTGTAGTAATAATTTGTATCATTTTCTATTTGAACTGACCTAGTAGCAATTGCACATTCGCTGATTTCATTTGTGTTAGAACGCAAGGGATAAAACTGATCAGCTCTGATCCAAGAGATTTTGATTTTATCTCCATCAATATAAGGACGCATAGCAAACCCACCAGAAGCAATTCCTTTTTCAAGATTCAGTTCAAGAAGATTATAAAAATTATTGTTATACAGTGTTTTCGCCAAGAACGTATTTGCTTCTTTTAAACTATCTGATTCTTCATCATCAGGATTCCTTAAAGCAATCTTGCATTTCTCATTAAAAATAATACTCGCTAATCTTCTTGCTGCAGTCTTGGTTACATTCAGCGGATTAAATGGACGTTTATTTTCTTTACCAAAAGAGGTTATATATTTAATTTCTGGGAAATTATTCGCATAATAACGAAAATTTTCAGCGATTCTCTCATATTCATATGGATCAATATCAATTTTAGGATGGTCTGTGATTTTACCAAGTTCTCTGCCATTCAAATTCATATCTATTCGTTTCACTCCTTTCTTAAAAAAGTTTTTGATGCGCTGGATCATACTCATTTTCTCACCTACCATTTCAGTCCTAAATCACTTAGATTATCTTTTACAAAATATTGGAACTGGTCACATGTATGGTCACCAACTTTGATAACTTTTGGATCATCTGACTGTAAAGTATCTTCATCCCATCGATAATCACGATGCTCTTTAATAAATATTTTGTTTGCTTCTGTATCCAAATAAAAAAACCTGCCTTGTGCAAGGAGGTTCTGTACATAATCGATCATATCCACTTTTTTAGCTTTTGCTACTGCGTGAAACTGTATTCCAAAATCTTTATAATATTGGTTCTTCAAAGCCCCTTCAGCTGAGTCAATTGTGATTTTGTAAGCATATTTATTATACTTTGATTGACATCTCTCAATAAAGTTATGCAAATCCTTAGACAGCTCGTCCGGTGCTTTTTTATTTACTTTGCCTTCTGGTGAATAGTAATAAGTATCTAACAGAATGACGTTTCTTTTTCTGGTGATGGCATAACATCCACAAGTAGTGGCTGATATCTGATGCCCACTATCAATGGAGAAATTAATCTGTATAATATAATCATCCTCTGGTAACTCATCAAGTGGATGGAAATGATCCATGTTATAGATGAGCGTACCCAGACCAATCACTTCGCCTAAGTAAAGCCATCTATAGTAATCTTCATCATTTTCTCTATACGTTTCTATCAGCTTTAATTGCTGAGGATCCGTAAAACCTAACTCATCATCTTTATAAGTCGAGTGGTCCACTAAATGATCATCTAGGCGTATGCATTTCTCTACCCATTCATTAACCCAATCATATGGATTCTTGGGTGGATTCCATGAATAGTAAACTTGTACTTGATTTACCCATGGCGACCGTTGACGGATAAAAGTTGCATTCGTCTGGTCAAATACTTCTTCGCTTTCAAAGTTTGCAGCTTCTTCATACCACAAAGCAATGACATCGCCAATTGCATTTGATTTTAGTTTTAAGGGATCATCAACACCATAAAAATAGAACTTAGAACCAGTACGTTTATGAATGATTCGCAAAGGAGAAGTACGAAACTTATATTCTTTTGAAATGCCTAACATTGAAAGTGCCCACTTGATTTGTTCATAAACAGCATCTCTTAAATACTTGTGCTGACTCATCATGCAGACAACATTTACTTTGTGCTTAGCTTGTGTGTGCTTCTTCATTTCTGTTGCTAATTTCAAACTGATAACAGATGATTTAAAAGAGCCACGTCCGCCTTTCATCAAAATATAAGGACACTTTGCGTGCCAAACTTTATAAAAATGCGGGTTAATCAAGTCCGTAGTCTTAATTTGAGTTTGTTTCTTGACCATCAATGCCATTTGAACCAACCTCGCTTTCAACTAACGGAATGTCATCGATAATAACCGTTGATTCAGGCTCATCCTCGCCACCGTTTAATTCTCGTATTTCAGCATTTAGCTTTTCAGCTTGTGCCGTCATTAAAGCAGCACGCTTGCCCTGAACGCTTAATTCTGATAACTGCTTGATAGCTCGTGACAACTGATTGCTGATGCGTGTCAATGAATCTTCAATAGATAAAATATCATCTATCTTTCTACGTATTTTTCTAGTGATTTGAACATCTTGCATCACTTCACGCTTAATCTCAAGCTTTTTACCACCAACATCAAGTGGTGTTTTAATGTTGCGCAGTTGCTGGAGACGTTCAACTTCTTCATCATTTAACCCCGCTTCGGCTTGTTGAATCCTTTTCATCATTCGAAGTTGCCGTATTTTAAGTAGCCGTATTTCTTCAGATAAAGCAAAAGAAGGATCATCATTCAAACTAGAATAGATGTCCTTCTCTTCATCACTTAATGTCTCAAAAAATATCGTTTCATACTCGCCTGTTTTCAAGGCATTTTTATTACCCACTGGCGGAGAGGCTCGGCTATTTCCTTTGTTACCTTTAGCATTTTGATTACCAATAGGAGCGCCACCTTGATTAGTAACGTTACTTTTGCCATTGGTAACGTTACTTTTCAATTCAGCGCTCCACTTGTCTTGCGATTTCCATTTTCTAATTTGAGAATCTGAAACATTTAATTCAGATGCAATTTCCTTTAATTGCTTTTCTCCGTTAGATTCCAACCAAATTTTCTTGGCTTCATCACGTCTTGGATCACGTTTTCTTGCCATTCAATACACACCACCTCACATTCTGTTTAGGTTGAGTTTTGTTTTCTAATTTTCAATATCTTTTAGCATTAAATCAGCTTCAATCAATATTTTTAAATCGGAAACTTTGTCTAACTTGATTTGTCCTGATTGGAGGTTTTTAAGCCATTTCCCTAAAGCTACTCGAATAATTTTTTTATATTCTTCGATTGTTTCTGCTTTTTCCATAGCTTTTTCAATCTCATAATCTAAATCAAAGTTTTCATTTTCCATTGTGTAAGCACCCCGCATTTGATAAAATGCTAAAAGACACAGAGGGTGTCGAAAATCCACGCGTGGGAATTCTCTGTGTCTTCGAAGTGCTTTGGTGCTTCGTTGAAGTAGTCGAGTGTTAGCTGCACTCGGCTTCTTTTTATTCTAGTTGTATAAGTTCATTTCTTACGAGCCTTGGCCTATCAAAGGAGGGTTCCCATGTAGCCAATTTTTCGTCCTGTTCCTCACAAGGCAGTATTCCTCTTTTTTTATCAATTTTATTTACCGTATTTGCAATCATCTCTACACCGATATCAAACAATTTATTCCATAAATCATGGTAATCCCAGTTTTTATCTACAAATAAGAGTTTTCTATCGATTACCGGTCCGCCGTCTGCGACATCGTTTAGATAAAATATAGTTCCTCCAGTAACTTTATCATTCATTTTAATTGTCCACTTAACTGCATCACGTCCTCTATGAAGTGGTAATAAAGAAGGATGAAATCCAATAGCTCCGTACTTAGCTTTAGCAATAATTTTATTGCTCACTATCCAATGAGAATGAGCCGCTACAATTAAATCTGTCTCCTCAGGAATATCATTACTTATTAGCTTTTCGGCTTCGGCTATAATTGGTATCTGATACCTCATAGCTGTACCGACCATTTTATCTTTTTTACTTTCTTGCGGTGCGACAGCCACACCTAAAATATCATGGCCATCATTTACTAGCCTTTTTAAAACAGCTCGACCAAATGACTTTTGACCAGTTATTACTATTTTCATTCAAAATTATCCTTCCAAAATAATTTTAGGAGAATTTTCTCCTCCTACATATTGAAATCCTTGAATCGCCCGAAGGTTACCGCCATATTTACCGTACGTTCCTTTTTTGCCAACCTTTACTTTGTTTCCAGTATCAAAAGTTTTTGCCGACGTCTGGATCCATAAAGGAGACCGCCTCAATACTTGAATCAATTGTGGATGACTCGTATGGAAAACGGACCTATACGGTTTACCAGTTCTTCCCTTTCCTTCTAGATGATATTCCGAAACCCAATTTAAAAATCTCATACCTACTCCTGCGCCTTGCCATTCAGGCATTGTCACAAGCCGTGTAAGTCGATAAAGTTTACTTTGAAACATTGGTGTGGCTACTACATGGCATGCTAGTTCTCCGTTAACTAATCCAACAAAATGATTAGATGCAACGGGTTCCGGCAAATCTAAATAATAATGTGGCTTAAAATATTTCCAGTAACGGGAGTCTGTCTGGATAATTTCAAGTTCAATTTTTGGCATTTGCCTGGGAGCCCCCCTGTGAAACTTATAATCTTTAGTATCTATGATCCAGTCAGGTTGGAGCCAATCCAAGACATCATAGTGCGGAGTTAATAATACTAATTTATTTTGTCCATGGTTTCCTCTTCTCCATGCTTTCTGTAAAGCTTTAGAACCAATAACAGCAACTTGGCGATCTACTACTGAAGTATATTCATCAATAACAGCTTTATTAGGTTTTTCAACCATCAATCTAGCCAATCCTGCTCGAAATTTTTGACCATTTGATAAAGCATTGAAATTTCGCAACCAAGCTGGAACATCACCTAATCCAACATTGGCCAAAGCGCCAGTTACATCATTGAAATCTCCCTTTGGCGCTATACAATCTACAATTGGTTTATTATCTTCCCATCCTTCGTATAAATCAGTAATGCCACAATCATCAAAAATCAAACTACCTAGTGATGTTTTACCACTGCCACTCGGACCAACTATTACTCCGATTGTCCATTCACCGGATAGATCCACTTCTATGTCAAAATTAAATTCTGAACCATTTTCAGCATTGAAAAGTGATTTAACTCTCGCAGCACGATAACTATTGAAATCTTTAGTCGAATTCCTGACTTGCAATATTTTACTCATAGATTAACCACCTTCACTGAAAAACCTCGTTCTGTTAGCTCTTCAAATAAACTGGATTGTTCTTTTTCGTCCCTCACTAAAACGTTCAAAGCAAAAGTTTCTACAGGCATAACTTCATCCGGTAGTCCGTCATATATATCTGCTTCTCCCTCAATATAATCGGTTAATAAACTGGATAATTCTTCTTCATTAAATCCAGTTAATCCTAGATCTTCGATTTCTATACTTTTTAACAGCTCAGTTAATTTTTCATCATCCCAATGACCAGAAATCTTATTGAGAGCCACATTGAGAGCTTTTTCCTTATGAAGAGGTAAATCTACCACTGATACCTCTATCTCTTCGCACAGCCCTAAATCTTTAGCCACAGCAACACGCTGATGACCTCCGACAAGGTTTCCTGTACGTTTGTTAAAAATTGGCGGATCAATAAAACCAAACTCAGTAATGGATTGCTTTAATTTTTCGTATTCATCCATTCCTGGAATAAGCTCGACTCTCGGATTATAATCAGCAGGTTTCAAATCTGCCAACTTCATTATTTCGATTTGCATTCTAATCCCTCAAATTCTTGTTAATATTATTTTGAATGTTTGATTCATCAAAGAAACCATGACCGCAATAAATAAGTTTGCATTTATCAATTTCTTTTGGCGTAGCTTCTCTTGTCATTTCAACAATGGAGTACTTCTTTTTAATTTGGACTGATTGTACAACCCTCACTGGATCATCATTATTTGGATGCGGGTATTTATTTGTTAGTGATACATACCAGTAATTTCTCATTATGCAGCCTCCTTTATGTAAAGAAAAAGCCTAGCGTGTGCTAGACTTTAATCGCTTTGTTTTCCCATTTTTTGTAAGCATCAAAATAGATTTCTGATTTATCACCGTTATACGTTAGCTCATAATACATTCCGTCTGAAACAGTAGTGCTCAATAATGCTTTATTGTTTTGGAGTGTTTTACATGACCATACAACAAATACATTGTCCATCGTAATCTGCGTTTGATCTGTTTTATCAAAGTTTTCATTTGCATAGTCAGCTACCAGTTTTTTGCATTTGGCAATAAATTTTTCATTATCCATTTTGTACCTCCGTAAGCGCATAACCAGCTGTTGATGTATTGTTAAATGTAGCTGAACGAGTAACTCCCGTAGCCTTTCCAGTATAAATAAAACTAAATCCTGTTGTTGTTGGCTTAAAATTCTCCACTTCATAAAAATGATATGTTTGTCCGTTATTAGTAAATACAATCAATTCCATTTTTCAAAATCCTCTCTTTTAAAATAAAAAGACCACTTCATTAGTGATCTTATTTAACTAATTTATCAATGTATTTTTTCATCTTACGTTGATCTGTTTTGCTTAGCTGTTTGATTTTTCTTTTTAAATCTGCAAGATTATCTTTTTTATTTTTGTGATGAGTATGCACGATTGGCGCGTGCACATTTGATTTTTTACTAGTTTTCAAGCTTGGTTCACTCTCTTTCGCAACGTGCGTGCTTCCTTTAGACGTTGTTGCGTGTTCAGATGGATGCGAACTAGAATGCGCATGAGAACTAATATGTGGTGAACTATGAACAGAAGCATGCGATGAAACATGCGGAGAGACATGTGGTGATACATGCACAGATGCATGGGCAAATCCTAATACGGCGATTGGTAAAGTAATGATAGATAATAATTTCATATTTTCCTCCTTAAAATAAAAAGACCACTCACTCAAAGTAAAGTGGCATTAACTCGTTACTCACTTTAAATTCAATCGTTTTTTGTTTCTTTCCATCTTGATATGTTCGACTTAGCGTAGAGTATTTACCTGTCTTGTTTTTGAGTTGAAGTTCCATGCCTTTTTTGCAATACACGATTCCATTGAGTACTAAATCAACCAATGCTAACACAAACATTCCCCCCTTATATATAAATAAAAAGACCACTCAAAGAGTGATCTAATATGTATAAAGCAACCTACACGCAGACAAGTCTAATACTTCCTGCGCCTACCCACTTCCTCAATACCTCGGTTGCTAGCGGTTTTACTGACAGGCAGTTATGGATTACCGCAAACCCAAAGTCACTGGCAAGGAATCGAACCTTGCATACGGTCTTTTTCTTCACGATTTGAGTATAATGTTCTCCAACTGAAGCCACTTTTTCGGCACGTAGTCTCGACTCTCGTATGACCGCCAACCGTTAACTGTTGCATCCTCGTGAATTTGTATTTGCGTCTACCCTTTCCGCCACAGTGACATAATAACAATAGACAGCAACGGATGATAGATAATAAGAACAATTTAGAAGGAGTTGAAATTCACATCCTTATTATTAATATTTCCGCTGCTGTCTATCGAAGCTTAATTAAACGATGAGGGAGATTTCCTCCCTTACATTTTATTTTGTCGATCCTATTTCCTAATCTTTCGACACTATCATAATACATCATTGAACAGGTAATTGATTGGTATAAAAAAGGTATAAAAAAGAAACCAAATGGGTAATAAAAGGGTATAAAAAGTGTAAAAACTGGCTACTTAAAAGCAACCAGTTCTAACGCTGAAGCAAATTGGATGATAATCTTGTTTGATTCTAGTTTGACAGATTCTTCACTAGTATTATTTCTTTGAGCAGTTACATAAATCGACAGACCATTGATGTAACGATCATAAAAAATTTTTTTAC
>NZ_JAWDJH010000011.1:0-193868 GCF_032465635.1 Enterococcus sp. 2STP | reverse complement strand
AGTGTATACAGAATAAAAAATGAATAAATTACGCTTAAAATTAGAAAAACGTTTAATTATTTAATTATCGAATATTAATGTGAGGGATGTCTCATTTTGAATGAGACAAAATTATGAAAGTGATTACAAAAGGAGGCTATCCTATACATGTAATCAAAAAGAAGGAGGCAACACAACATGGATAAACCTATTCACGTTTTCTCTGAAATAGGGAAATTAAAGACAGTTTTACTGAAACGGCCTGGACAAGAAGTGGAAAATTTGACACCAGATATTATGGATCGTCTGTTGTTCGATGATATTCCATATCTTCCGATTGCTCAAGAAGAGCATGACAACTTTGCAAAGACCTTGCAAAACGAAGGCGTCGAAACTCTTTACTTGGAAAAATTAGCAGCAGAAGCGATTGACGCAGGCAACGTCAAAGAACAATTCTTGAATAAAATGTTGGATGAATCTCACATCGCATCGAATGCAGTAAGAGATGGTCTTCATGAGTTCCTTCTATCAATGGAAACACAAGAAATGGTAGATAAAATCATGGCTGGGGTTCGTACAAAAGATATCGAAGTACGTTCTAGCAGCCTATATGATCTTTCAGCAGACGACGACTATCCATTTTACATGGACCCAATGCCAAACTTGTACTTTACACGCGACCCTTCCGCATCAATGGGAAATGGAATGACCGTCAATAAGATGACTTTTGAAGCACGTCGTCGTGAATCGATGTTTACAGAATATATTTTGAAACATCATCCAAGATTTGCCAATAAAGGGATCGAAGTATGGTTGGATCGTGAAAATCCAGATCATATCGAAGGTGGAGACGAATTAATCTTAAGCGACAAAGTAGTAGCAGTTGGGATTTCTCAACGAACTAATGCAAAAGCTTTAGAAAAATTAGCACGCCATCTATTCGCAAAAAATTCAGGATTTGAAAAAGTATTAGCAATCAAAATCCCGAACAACCGTGCAATGATGCATCTGGACACCGTATTCACAATGGTAGATCATGACAAATTCACTATCCATCCAGCAATCCAAAGTAAAGACGGTAAGATGGATGTCTTTACGATCGAACCCGATGGTGATGATATCAAGATCACTCATTCAGATAACTTACACGAAACGATGAAAGCTGCTCTTGGATTAGATGATCTTGTATTGATTCCAACTGGTAATGGGGATGAGATCGTTGCCCCTAGAGAACAATGGAATGACGGATCCAATACATTGGCAATCGCTCCAGGTGTCGTAGTCACTTACAATCGGAATTACGTATCGAACGAATTGCTTCGTAGCTATGGTATCAAAGTGTTGGAAATCAATTCAAGTGAATTGTCACGAGGTCGTGGCGGTCCACGTTGTATGAGCCAACCACTTGTCCGTGAAGACTTGAAGTAGTTTATAACCTGACGACAGTCTTACTGTCAGCTGTCGTCAGGATTTCCTCTTTAATCTTAAATAAAAACAATCTAAAGGAGAATGTTTAATATGAAAGAATCAGTATTCCAAGGAAGAAGTTTATTAGCAGAAAAAGATTTTACAAAAGAAGAGTTACAATATTTGATCGATTTTTCAGAACACTTGAAAGACTTGAAAAAACGTGGAATCCCACATCACTATCTAGAAGGAAAAAATATCGCACTTTTATTTGAAAAAACATCTACACGTACTCGTTCTGCATTTACCACTGCAGCAATCGATCTAGGCGCACATCCTGAATACCTAGGTGCAAATGACATCCAATTAGGTAAAAAAGAATCAACAGAAGATACAGCTAAAGTGTTAGGTCGTATGTTTGATGGAATCGAATTCCGTGGATTCAGTCAAAAAATGGTAGAGGAACTAGCAGAATTCTCTGGCGTTCCAGTTTGGAATGGCTTGACTGACGAATGGCATCCAACACAAATGATCGCTGACTTTTTAACTATCCAAGAAAACTTTGGAACTGTAGAAGGTATCACTGTTGCATACTGTGGAGATGGTCGTAACAATATGGCTAACTCTTTATTAGTAACAGGTGCAATTTTGGGAGCAAACATGCGTATCGTTGCACCAAAAGAATTACAACCTGAAGAAGAAATCGTCAAAATGGCAGAAGGTTTTGCTGAAAAATCAGGGGCACAATTGATGATTACCGACGATGTTGATAAAGGTGTAGACGGAGCAGACGTGCTTTATTCTGATGTATGGGTATCAATGGGTGAAGAAGATAAATTTGAAGAACGGATCAAATTGTTGAAACCTTACCAAATCAATATGGAAATGGTAGAAAAAACACACAATACAGATCGTTTGATCTTCTTGCACTGCTTACCAGCTTTCCATGATACAAACACTGTTTACGGTGAACAAATGAAAGAACGCTTTGGCATCACTGAAATGGAAGTAACAGATGAAGTCTTCCGCAGCAAATATGCTCGTCAATTTGACCAAGCAGAAAATCGTATGCATTCAATCAAAGCGATCATGGCAGCAACATTAGGTAACTTGTTTATCCCTCGCGTTTAAGCATAACCACATTCATCTCACGAAAAAACGAGTCAGCATTGAGGGAAAATCACAAAACGCTGGCTCGTTTTGTTATCTAGAAAATTCAGGAGAACTGAAGAAAGGACGAATGAAATGGCCAAACGAAAAGTAGTTGTCGCTTTAGGAGGCAATGCCATCTTGTCTACGGATGCAAGTGCAAAAGCCCAACAAGAAGCGTTAATGGAAACAGCAAAGTATTTAGTGAAATTTATCGAACAAGGAGATGAACTAATCATCTCTCACGGAAATGGTCCGCAAGTCGGCAACCTATTGATTCAGCAGCAAGCTGCTGATTCTGAGAAAACACCAGCAATGCCTTTAGATACATGTGTCGCAATGACGGAAGGGTCAATCGGCTACTGGCTCCAAAACGCGATGGGTGAAGTACTGAAGGAAAAAGGGATCGATAAAGATGTAGTTTCTTTAGTCACTCAAGTCATTGTGGATGAAAACGATCCTTCCTTCAAAAATCCAAGTAAACCAGTCGGCCCATTCTACACGGAAGAAGAAGCGAAAGAACAAATGAATGCTGATTCTACTGTGACATTCAAAGAAGACGCTGGACGTGGATGGAGAAAAGTAGTCGCTTCCCCTAAACCAATCTCGATCAAAGAAGCACGTGTCATCGAAACGCTAGTCGAACAAGGAGTTATCACGGTGTCTGTTGGCGGTGGCGGGATTCCTGTTGTAGAAACAGCGACCGGATTAGAAGGGCGAGAAGCCGTGATCGATAAAGATTTTGCTTCAGAAAAATTAGCCGAAATCATCGATGCGGATTTGCTGATCGTTTTGACAGGTGTAGACAATGTGTATGTCAATTACCAAAAACCGGATCAAAAGAAACTAGAAACTGTTACTGTTTCAGAAATGAAACAATACATTGATGAAAAACAGTTCGCTCCAGGAAGCATGCTTCCGAAAGTAGAAGCAGCCATTGCATTTGTTGAAGCAAAACCGAACGCTAAGGCAATCATCACTTCTTTAGAAAATATCGAAAATCTTTTAGCTTCTGAAGAAGGAACGATTATCGTAGCTGATTAATTTGTTAAGTCTTTCGTATTTACGAAATGATTTATAACTATCCAGGTGGTATTTCTTCTCCTTTAGGCCATCTGGATTGTTTTTTTTATTAGAAACGACTAGCCTTTCGTTTTTTTTTCTGATATAATTCAAGAAAGTTTAATAAGATTAAGATTTGTTGAACAAGAGAGTACTTGTATCATTCTTGGCTAGCGAATTCGGAAGTGGTGGAAGCCGAATGAAGGAGATACAACGAAGCGCACTTGGAGAATTCTGTTTTAAACAGACGGTCGTCTACCGATATCAGATGGAGCTGGTCCTTTTTTTAGGACAATTGGAGTGGTACCGCGGGAAATCTCGTCTCTAATGATGGCATACTAAGTATGTCGTCATTAGAGATTTTTTTTGTTGAACAAATAAGAGAGTATTTTAGGAGGAATAAAGATGAATAATAAAGATCTTGTCGCAAAAGCCGTCTATGACGTTGTCAAAGACGATTTGACACTTGAACAAGTCGAACAATTACTAGAAAATCCAAAATCAGCCGAACACGGGGATGTGGCATTTCCAGCCTTTTCATTAGCAAAAGTTTACCGAAAAGCGCCACAGCAAATCGCTGCAGATTTAGCAGAAAAAATCGACTCTGCCAACTTTGAAAAAATCGAAGTGGTTGGTCCTTACTTGAACTTTTTCATGAATAAAGAACTTATCAGCAAAAAAGTTTTGCAAACAGTAGTGAAAGAAAAAGAACATTATGGGGACAGCAATATCGGGAATCAAGGAACCGTACCGATCGATATGTCTTCTCCAAATATTGCAAAACCAATCTCAATGGGACATTTACGTTCGACAGTTATCGGTAATTCGATTGGCTTCATTATGGAAAAAATCGGATACCAGCCAATCCGCATCAATCATTTAGGTGACTGGGGCACGCAATTCGGAAAACTGATTGTTGCTTACAAAAAATGGGGTTCAGAAGAAGCGGTCAAAGCAGAGCCAATCAATGAACTGCTTCGTTTGTATGTCCAATTCCATGAAGTAGCTGAAACAGAATCGGAATTAAATGAAGAAGCTCGTGCTTGGTTCAAACGTCTAGAAGAAGGCGATGAAGAAGCTATCCAATTGTGGCAATGGTTCCGTGATGAATCGATGAAAGAATTCAACAAAATCTATGATCTACTGGAAGTACAGTTTGATTCATTGAACGGTGAAGCTTTCTATAATGACAAAATGGATGAAATCGTCGAACTTTTAGAAGAAAAACATTTGCTGAACGAAGATAAAGGTGCGGAGATCGTTGACCTTTCTGCTTACGACTTGAATCCAGCATTAATCAAGAAATCAGATGGCGCGACACTATACATCACACGTGACTTAGCTGCCGCATTGTATCGTAAACGTACCTATGACTTCAAACAATCTCTATATGTAGTAGGGAATGAACAAAGTTATCATTTCAAACAATTGAAAGCTGTCTTGAAGGAAATGGGCTTTGACTGGTCTGACGACATGCACCATATCCCATTTGGTTTGATCACACAAGGTGGTAAAAAATTATCAACTCGTAAAGGAAAAATCGTCTTACTAGAAGAAGTATTGAATGAAGCAATCCAATCTGCTAAAGAGCAGATCAGCGAGAAAAACCCTGATTTAGAAAACAAAGATGTTGTAGCTAAACAAGTAGGGGTTGGGGCAGTCATCTTCCATGATTTGAAAAACGATCGTCTCAATACATTTGACTTCAACTTAGAAGAAGTTGTTCGTTTTGAAGGAGAAACTGGACCTTATGTGCAATATACACATGCTCGTGCAGTCAGTCTGTTGGAAAAAGCAGGATTCGTCCCTTCAGAAACAGCAGACTATGCGTTGAATGACGATATCAGCTGGGAAGTAGTCAAATTGGTTCAAAAATATCCTGTAACAGTCTTATCCGCTGGGGAAAAATATGAACCTTCAGTGATTGCGAAACATGCAATCAAATTAGCACAGGCATTCAACAAATACTATGCTCATACGAAGATTTTAGCTGACGATGAACAAAAAGAAGCACGCTTAGCTTTAGTGTATGCAGTGACTGTATTATTGAAAGAAGATCTTCGTTTGCTAGGACTTCATGCCCCAGATAAGATGTAAGAAAAAAAGAATGTGAAATCAGTGTTCAGCTCCGAGTCACAAGTCACAATGTCCAACAAACATGAGAAGCTGTTTTTTGAAATTGTTCCTTGTGACTCGGAGCTGAACACCGTTTATTCGCAATAAGAGCTGTGACAAAAATATTGTCACAGCTCTTATTTTGTATAAAAGTCATTCTGGATTCTTGTCAGCGCACAAAATGTACTCTGTTAACTCCTTCAAGTTATTTACGCAAAGATCAGCACCAGCTTGTTGGAATCTAAGTGCAACAGACTGTTTTAAGCGATCTTTTTCCTCCATCTCTATTTGTTGGTATGCATCATATGAAAGTCCCATCAGCGAACTACCTTCAATCACACCTACTGTAAACACCCCAGCATTTTTCCCTTCTTGGATATCTGAGACCGTATCTCCGACTTTGATTACTTCATCAACCGACTTGTTTTTGAAATATTGTATGTTTTTATGAATCATATAAGGAAATGGTCGTCCATATCCTTCGACGTCTTCAGAAGTTGCCATGAAGTCTGGTGAATACCCTTCTTTTTTTGCGGTTTCTGCTACGATTGCCATCATAGGAGCAGTAAATCCAGTCGTGGAACCAATATTGATCCCAGCGCTTCTCAACTGTTCGATCGTTTCCAATGTGTCGGGTTTCAAGGTAGAATGCTGGGCCAAATCTTTAAACAGATAATGTTCAAATTGCTGATACAATTCTTCTACCTCTTTTTCCTGAGGTAGTTGTCCATGAATCGCTATCCATTGTTCTTTGACAGAAGGGAGGGAAAGAAGCTGTTGGATATGATCCCATTTTAATTTTCCCATCGGTTCGCGGATCTCTTTGTCAGTCAGTTGGATCCCTTTTTCTAGAAAAGCATTTCTAAAAGCGTGGACAGGAGCCATACAGCCAAAGTCCACAGTTGTTCCTGCCCAATCAAAAATTACAGTTTTAATCATTAATGTTCTCCTTATAGTCTTTGATAATTGCTGTCAGTTCTAAAATGTCTTCTGGATAAATCTCGCCAATATTACCGATACGAAAACATTCATGATCGCTGATTTTCCCAGGATAGATCACAAATCCGTTTTGTTTTAAATGCTGATAGAAATGATTGAAATCAAATCGCCAGTCTTTAGGGTAAAGAAAAGAGGTAATGAATGGCCCCTGATACTCTTGGATGAAAGGCTGGAACCCCATCTCTGTCATTTTTTGTCGTAGCACATGATTATTGGCGAGATAACGTGAATATCGAGTTTCGATCCCTCCTTCTAGCTCTAGTTCCTTCAATGCCTGTTGAAAAGCCAAAACCGTATGAGTAGGGGAAGTGAAACGCCATTTGCCATTCTCGTTTTCCATCACGCGGTACTGGTCATACAAATCAAGTGACAAACTTCGACTCGCATTTTTTCGCTTTTCTAGTTCCACTTTATTAGCAAGTACAAAAGAAAAACCTGGAACACCTTGAATACATTTATTTGAGCTAGAAATCAAAAAATCGATCCCTAGTTCCGCTACATGAATCGGTATCCCACCAAAGCTAGACATCGCATCTACTATGAACAAAAGATCTCTTTCCTGTGGGACAGCAGCAATTTCTTCCAAATCATTTAAAATACCGGAAGTAGTCTCGCTATGGACCATTGCAAGTGCGGAGATAGACGGATTCTCTTCAATCAACTGTGTAATCATATGTGCTTGGGGGATTTGGTATTCAGGTACTTCATAAACTGCATAGTTTAGTTGCAGACATTTGCACATGGCAATCATTCGTTGACCGTATGCGCCATTTGAACAAATCAGCAAAGTATCTTCTGGTCTGATCACAGAACTTAAAACAGATTCTACCCCAAAGGAGCCGCTTCCTTGCATCAAGACCGTTGTGTATAGTTTTTCCGGTACTTGAGCAAGCTCCAGCAATTTTTTTCTTATCCATTGTGTCATCTCTTTGTATTCTTGATCCCAGGTACAATGATCGGTCAGCATCGCTTTTTTCACTGTTTCAGAAGTCGTTAATGGTCCAGGCGTTAATAATTTATACATGCGATTTCCTTTCATTTCTTTTTTATTGACATACACAAAGAGCAAGACTCTGCTCTTGCTAACATCCAATATAAATGATGAGTATTGTGATTTAATCAAAGTTATGAAAAGTTTAAATAAAAACTGATGTATTTTTGTAAAGAGTGTAAAGGTTTATTTAACAAGGAAAATATTGAAAATAAAAAAACACGCATTCCTTATTAGGAACACGTGTTCTGATTAAAAAAGTGATACTTCAGTCGGATGGTGAAGAAATTCTTCTACTCGTTTTGCATCCTCCTCATTTTCTGAGATGATCATGATCGTATCAAATCCAGCAATCGTACTGACGATAGGAGGAGGCTTGATCTCATCTAAAACAGATGCAAATAAATGAGCATTGTCTGGCAAGGTATTAACGATTGTCAAAAAGTGGACTCGTTCGACTTTCAACACAATGTCTTCAATCATTTGAATCAGCCGATCCTCTTCTTCAGTCTTAGTATCAGGAGTACCTTTTTCGCGAAACAACACAAAGCGGGAAATACCGTTTTCATCAGGTGCTTTCACGATTTTCAGATCACGTATATCTCGAGAAATCGTTGCTTGCGTTGCGGTAACGCCATAATGCCCAAGTTTGTTTAATAGTTCTTCTTGCGTACGGATCGGGAATTCTTCAATGACTTGTTTAATCAGCAAATGTCTTTGAGCTTTGCGCATCTTCTTTCTCCTTTACGAAAGATTTCACATGTATCATAACAAAAAAAAGAAGGATTGCCCAATAATATTCGTCTTTTATATCTAAAATTATTTTATGGAAAAAAGAGAATAAAGAAACAAAGAGAAATCTACTGTTTTTCTTGAATTCTTTTTGTCTTTCAGGTAAACTATTGAATGTTGAGCAGAAAAGTACATTTGCTCTTGCGATACGGATCTTTTGTCTGTATAATAGCTGAGGGTGCTTTATGCATCAGCAAATCCACATTCTTATTGGATTGTCGGTAGGTGCTTGAAAAAGTTTGCCGGCAAGATAGAAGATAAGAAGAGGGAAAATAAAACCAAATCGGAGGAAACAAACATGGCAGTAATTTCTATGAAACAATTACTAGAAGCCGGCGTACACTTTGGTCACCAAACTCGTCGCTGGAACCCAAAAATGAAGAAATATATCTTCACAGAAAGAAACGGAATCTACATCATTGACTTACAAAAAACAGTTAAATTAGTAGATGCAGCTTATGATTACATGAAGAGCGTTGCTGAAGAAGGCGGCGTAGCATTATTCGTAGGTACAAAAAAACAAGCACAAGAAGCAATCAAAGAAGAAGCAACTCGTGCAGGACAATACTTCGTTAACCATCGTTGGTTAGGCGGAACATTGACAAACTGGGATACTATCCAAAAACGTATCAGCCGTTTGAAACAAATCAATGCAATGGAAGAAGATGGAACTTTTGAAGTTCTACCTAAAAAAGAAGTTGCTGGTTTGAACAAAGAACGCGAACGTCTTGAAAAATTCTTAGGCGGTATCGCTGATATGCCAAGAATCCCAGATGTAATGTACATCGTTGACCCACGTAAAGAACGTATTGCTGTTCAAGAAGCACACAAATTAAATATCCCAATCGTAGCTATGGTTGATACAAACTGCGATCCAGATGAAATCGACGTAGTAATCCCTTCAAACGACGACGCAATTCGTGCCGTTAAATTGATTACTTCAAAAATGGCTGATGCTTTCATCGAAGGAAACCAAGGTGAAGATCAAGTAGTTGAAGAAGATTTCACAGAAGAAAACACAGCAACATCAATCGAAGAAATCGTAGATGTTGTTGAAGGCGACAATTCTTCAGCAGAATAATTTTGAATGATGGAGCTGTTTCAAAGGCTGGGCGACAAGCCTCACTCTCCTTTGAAGCAGCTTTTTTTAAAAAGAACACACACAGGAGGAGTTAAACATGGCAGACGTTACAGCTAAAATGGTAAAAGAACTACGCGAAATGACTGGCGTAGGAATGATGGATGCGAAAAAAGCATTAGTTGAAGTAGAAGGCGATATGGAAAAAGCAGTTGATCTTTTACGTGAAAAAGGAATGGCAAAGGCTGCAAAGAAAAATGACCGCATTGCCGCTGAAGGATTAGCTTCAGTTGCTGTGAAAGGTAACACTGCAGCAATCGTTGAAGTAAACTCAGAAACAGACTTTGTATCTAAAAATGAAATGTTCCAAGACTTAGTAAAAGAAATCGCAGAACTTGTTGCTGAAAACAAACCAGCAGACATGGAAGCTGCAATGAAAATCAAAACAGATAAAGGAACAATTGAATCTGACTTGATCGAAGCAACTCAAGTTATCGGAGAAAAAATCAGCTTCCGTCGCTTTGAAGTTGTAGAAAAAGACGACAATGCTGCATTTGGCGGATACTTGCATATGGGTGGACGTATTGCTGTATTGACTGTTCTAGACGGAACAACAGATGAAACAGTTGCAAGAGACGTAGCTATGCACGTAGCAGCTATCAATCCTCGCTATGTAAACGAATCACAAATTCCAGAAGCTGAATTAGAACATGAAAAAACTGTTCTTACAGAACAAGCATTGAATGAAGGCAAACCAGCGAATATCGTTGAAAAAATGGTAGAAGGACGCTTGAAGAAATTCAAAGCAGAAATCGCTTTGGTTGACCAACCATTCGTTAAAGATCCTGATATGACTGTTGAAAAATACGTTGCTTCAAAAGGCGCAACTGTTAAAACATTCGTACGTTTCGAAGTTGGCGAAGGTATCGAAAAACGCGAAGATAACTTTGTAGAAGAAGTTATGAGCCAAGTGAAAAAATAATTCTGTTGAATGACAGACGGGAACGCACGCTTTGTGCGCTCCCTTTTTTTAAGCAAAACAAGAAAAACCAGGCTTAGCGTGTCGAAATCATCTAAGTATGGTAAAATGGCAATAGAAAATATTGGAGGAATGAACATGGTCACACCGAAATATCAGCGTGTAGTCTTAAAATTGAGTGGAGAAGCTTTAGCTGGGGATGCAGGATTTGGAATCAAACCACCAGTAATCAAAGAAATCATCCAAGAAATCAAAGAAGTTCACGAACTGGGCGTTGAAATGGCAATCGTTGTGGGCGGCGGAAATATCTGGCGCGGACAAATCGGAGCACAAATGGGTATGGAACGCGCTCAAGCTGATTACATGGGTATGTTAGCTACAGTTATGAATGCCTTAGCTTTACAGGATACGTTGGAAAACGTGGGTGTACCGACACGCGTGCAAACTTCGATTGAAATGCGTCAAATCGCAGAGCCATACATTCGCCGTAAAGCAGAACGTCATTTAGAAAAAGGACGGATTGTTATTTTTGCGGGCGGTACCGGCAACCCGTACTTCTCGACAGATACAACGGCAGCATTACGCGCAGCAGAAATCGGCGCAGATGTTATCCTGATGGCTAAAAACAATGTAGACGGTGTTTATTCTGCTGATCCGAAAGTAGATGCAAATGCAGTGAAATTTGAAGAACTGACTCATCTGGAAGTGATTGCTAAAGGATTACAAGTCATGGATTCAACTGCAAGTTCACTAAGCATGGATAATGACATTCCATTGCTTGTCTTCAATTTAAATGAACACGGAAATATTCGCCGGGCAATCTTAGGCGAAAATATCGGAACGACTGTAAGGGGGAAATAAAAATGGCAGATGCAATTATGACAGAAGCAAAAGAAAAAATGAAAAAAGCAGCACAAAATCTTCAACGTGAACTTGGGCAAATCCGCGCAGGCCGCGCGAATGCTAGCCTTTTGGATCGAATCACTGTGAATTATTACGGTGCACCAACTCCATTGAACCAAATGGCGTCAATCCAAATCCCAGAAGCACGTGTTTTAATGATCACGCCTTTTGACAAGAGCATTCTTCAAGATGTTGAAAAAGCTATTATGGCAAGTGATATCGGAATCAGTCCTACCAATGATGGAAATGTTATTCGTTTGGTTATCCCGCAACTGACAGAAGAACGCAGAAAAGAATTAGCTAAAGATGTGAAAAAAGAAGCAGAAAATGCAAAAATCGCGATTCGTAACATCCGTCGTGATGCGATCGACGAATATAAAAAACAACAAAAAAATGGTGACATTACCGAAGATGATTTGCGCGGACTAGAAAAAGACGTACAAACATTGACAGATAACAGCATTAAAGAAGTAGATAAGATCGCTGCTGATAAAGAAAAAGAATTATTGGAAGTTTAATAAAACCATAAAAACAGAGGGGCGGATCATTCCGCTTCCTCTGTTTTTATTTATGTTTCTTTTATTTAAAGATTAAAAAAAGAAAAAATTATTCAGTTTTTAAATAAAAAAACAATGATTTCATAGGAAAAACGTTTAGATATTGCTATAATACTTAAGATAGTGGGAATCTTTTAAGTATAGGAGGAAAAAGAATGTTACGTTTTTTTCCGCAAAAAAACAAATATATTCAAGAAAAAAGCGAATTTCAATTTAATGCCGATGGACCAATTCCTCAACACGTTGCCATCATCATGGACGGCAATGGTCGTTGGGCGCAAAACCGGCGTTTGCCAAGAGTCGCTGGTCATAAAGAAGGTATGGAAACAGTAAAGAAAGTTACAAAGAAAGCATCAAGGCTTGGAGTGAAAGTATTGACGCTTTATGCTTTTTCGACTGAAAACTGGAAGCGACCAAAAGATGAAGTAAGTTTTCTCATGCAACTACCTGTCGACTTTTTTGATACGTTCGTACCAGAATTGATCAAAGAAAACGTCAAAGTCCATGTCATGGGGTATGAGAACGTGTTACCAGAACATACGCAAGACGCTGTAAAACGTGCAATTGAGCAAACAAAAGACAATACCGGAATGGTGTTAAACTTTGCTTTGAATTACGGAAGCAGAGCAGAAATCGTGACTGCAGTCCAAAACATTGCTGAAGAAGTAGCAAAGGGAGAAATACAGGCAGAAGAAATCGATGATGAATTGATTGCCAACCATCTAATGACAGGTTTCTTGCCCAAAGAATTACAAGATCCTGAGTTGATGATCCGTACAAGCGGAGAAGAGCGGATCAGTAATTTTCTGTTATGGCAGATTGCATATAGTGAATTGTATTTTACAAAAGCACTTTGGCCTGATTTTGACGGTGCGCATCTTGAAGAAGCAATTGCCTCTTATCAAAATCGAGATCGTCGATTCGGCGGTGTAAAAAAAACAGAAAATGAGAAAGGGGATCAGTCATGAAACAACGCGTAATCACAGCAGCCGTGGCGCTTGTCTTGTTTATTCCGATTATATGGATTGGGGGCATAGCGGTTGAGCTTACCGCAGCAGTCTTAGCTGTGGTAGGAGTTTATGAGCTTTTCCGGATGAAAGGATTGACTCTCCTAAGTTTTGAAGGAGTTTTATCCGCTATTGGTGCAGTGCTCCTTGTCTTGCCAAAAGAAAGATGGTTCTTCTTTCTTCCAGAGAACGTCAGTACATTTATGCTATTTTATCTTATCGTTATGATCCTTTTAGGGACGTCAGTTATTTCTAAAAATACGTATACGATTGATGAAGCAGGTTTCCCAGTACTTGTCAGTTTGTATGTAGGAATAGGCTTCCAGAATTTCGTCAATGCACGAACAGAAAGTTTAGCTGTTTTGATTTTTGGTCTGTTTATTGTTTGGGCAACTGATATTGGTGCTTATATGGTTGGCCGTCGTTATGGACAACACAAGTTAAGTCCGGATATTTCCCCGAACAAAACGATTGAAGGCGCGTTAGGCGGGATCGGAAGTGCTGTTGTAGTCGCATTTCTTTATCTATTGTTGTATCCAGCAAAAGAACTATTCAATCATGGTATGTTTGTCATGCTTCTGATGACGATTATTTTTTCGGCAGTCGGACAATTTGGCGATTTGGTCGAATCAGCAATCAAACGCCATTATGATGTGAAAGACTCAGGAAATATCTTACCGGGCCACGGAGGAATCTTAGACCGTTTCGATAGCTTGCTGTTTGTATTCCCTATCATGCATTTATTTGGCATTATTTAGTAAGTATACCTGCGTTTCTTTGTGATTTTCATAAAAGACGCAGGTTTTTGTTTCTCATTTTATTGATACTATTGGTGTCTTAGGTATACTATGGTAAAATTATAGTGTTTTAACGTTGTTTAAAAAAACACACAAAAAACAAGTAAAGGAGAAAAAAGCTATGAAAACGATACTAACATTTATCATTGTTTTTGGTATATTAGTGATTGTTCATGAGTTTGGTCATTTCTTCTTTGCGAAACGATCAGGAATCCTCGTTCGCGAATTTGCTATCGGTATGGGGCCGAAAATTTATGGGCATCAAGCAAAAGACGGGACAACATATACGCTTCGCCTATTACCTATTGGCGGTTATGTTCGAATGGCAGGCAATGGGGATGATGAAACAGAAATGGCACCAGGTATGCCTCTTTCTCTTTTACTAAATTCTGACGGCATCGTAGAGAAGATAAATTTAAGTAAGAAAATCCAATTGACAAATGCTATCCCGATGGAATTGAGCCGTTATGATTTAGAAGATGAGCTGACTATCACTGGTTATGTGAATGGGGATGAAACAGAAGTAGTGACCTATCCTGTCGATCACGATGCGACGATTATTGAAACCGACGGAACAGAAATCAGAATTGCACCAAAAGATGTACAGTTCCAATCGGCTAAACTGTGGCAGCGTATGCTGACCAATTTTGCCGGTCCGATGAATAACTTTATCTTGGCAATCGTGTTATTCATTATTCTTGCATTCATGCAAGGCGGTGTTCAAGTGACAAATACTAATCGTGTAGGAGAGATTATCCCTAATGGTGCTGCGGCAGAAGCAGGCTTAAAAGAAAATGATAAGGTAGTTAGTGTGGACGGTAAAGAAATCCACTCTTGGAACGATTTGACAACAGTCATCACGAAAAATCCAGGTAAAACATTAGATTTTGAGATCGAACGAGAAGGTAAGATGCAATCTGTCGACGTGACACCGAAATCTGTAGAGTCAAATGGCGAAAAAGTTGGCCAACTTGGCATACAAGCCCCAATGAATACAGGTTTTATGGATAAGATCATCGGCGGAACACGTCAAGCTTTTAGCGGTTCATTAGAAATTTTCAAAGCCTTAGGTTCACTGTTTACAGGTTTTAGTTTAGATAAATTAGGCGGGCCTGTTATGATGTACCAATTGTCTTCAGAAGCAGCAAACCAAGGTGTAACAACTGTTATTGGTTTGATGGCGCTTCTTTCAATGAACCTGGGAATCGTCAATCTGCTTCCAATCCCTGCCTTAGATGGTGGGAAATTAGTGTTGAATATTTTTGAAGGGATTCGTGGGAAACCATTAAGTCAAGAAAAAGAAGGAATATTGACATTAGCTGGCTTTGGATTTTTAATGTTGTTGATGGTGCTAGTTACATGGAACGATATTCAACGATTCTTTTTCTAGAAAAAGTTGACAAATAGGGTATAATAACAAACGATAACTATTTTGAGGAAATAAAGGAGTATATAGAATGAGACAATCAAAAATGTTGATTCCAACATTACGTGAAGTTCCAAATGATGCAGAAGTATTAAGTCATCAAATCTTGCTAAGAGCTGGATATATCCGTCAAGTATCAGCGGGTATCTATTCTTATCTGCCATTAGCAAATCGTGTGTTAGAAAAGCTGAAACGTATCATGCGGGAAGAATTTGAAAAAATCGGTGCGGTAGAGATGCTGATGCCTGCCATCTTGCCAGCAGAACTTTGGGAAGAGTCAGGACGTTATGAAACATATGGCCCAAACTTGTATCGTTTCAAGGACCGTAATGATCGAAAAATGATTCTTGGACCAACTCACGAAGAAACTTTCACTGATTTGATGCGTAATGAAATCAATTCGTATAAGAAATTACCTTTGAATCTTTATCAAATCCAACCTAAGTATCGTGACGAAAAACGTCCTCGTTTTGGTTTGCTTCGCGGACGTGAGTTTATCATGAAAGATGCGTATTCTTTCCATGCAACAGAAGAAAGTTTAGACGAAACATATAAAGATTATGAAAAAGCCTATACCGAAGTCTTCAAGCGTTGCGGTTTGGAATTTCGTTCGATCATCGGAGACGGTGGCGCAATGGGCGGAAAAGACTCAAAGGAATTCATGGCGATCTCAGAGATTGGGGAGGATACGATCTGTTATTCGACTGAAAGTGATTATGCTGCAAACTTGGAGATGGCTACAAGCTACTATGTATCAAAAAAATCGCATGAAACACAGCTTGAATTAGAGAAAGTAGCTACACCTAACGTAAAATCAATTGATGAAGTAGCAGATTTCTTTTCTGTTGAACCTCAAAAAATTATCAAGTCTGTATTGTTCATTGCGGATGAACAACCTGTCCTTGTTTTGGTACGCGGAGACCATGAAGTCAATGACGTAAAACTGAAAAACTATCTATCTGCTGACTTTTTAGAAGAAGCGACGGAAGAAGAAGCACAAAAATATCTAGGTGCTGAGTTTGGTTCTGTCGGACCAATCGGTGTTTCAGATGACGTAAAAGTATATGCAGACCGTTATGTCCAAGATTTAGCGAATGCCATTACTGGAGCGAACGAAACAGGATTCCACTATAAAAATGTGAATCCAGAACGCGATTTCACTGTGCTTTCTTATGAAGATCTTCGTTTTGTACAAGAAGGCGATCCTTCACCAGACAACAACGGTGTTCTTGCCTTTACACGAGGAATCGAAATCGGACATATCTTCAAAATTGGCACTCGTTACAGTGAATCTATGGGAGCAACCGTTCTAGACGAAAACGGACGGGAAAAATTTGTGATTATGGGCTGTTATGGTATCGGTGTGAGCCGTTTATTATCAGCAATCGTAGAACAACATTCAGATGAACAAGGAATCAATTGGCCAAAAGGAATTGCGCCATTTGATCTGCATATCGTCCAAATGAATCTAAAAGACGAATACCAAACAAACTTGACGAATGAACTAGAAGAAGCGATGACAAAAGCTGGCTATGAAGTACTGGTTGATGACAGAAATGAACGCGCAGGAGTGAAATTCGCGGATTCTGATTTGATTGGCTGTCCAATCAGAATTACTGTCGGTAAAAAAGCAGTGGATGGAATCGTAGAAGTGAAAATCAAGAAAACTGGCGAAATGGTTGAAGTACGTAAAGAAGAATTGGCGAATACTTTACCAATCCTCTTGAACCAAGGCGAATAATAAGCGTTAAAACACAGAAAAGTAAGATAGCTGGATCAGCTGTTTTTGACAACCTGATGTTTCGCTTTTAAAATTGGAACTGTGATGTGAATCACAGTTCCAATTTTTTAATGTAAAACTCAGAAAAAACGAGTATACTAAAAGGTACTGAAAAAGAAGAGGATACGATGTAATCAATTGCATAGTTTCTCATCAGAAAGGGCGTATATCTTTGTCAGAAAAACGAGATTTATTTGAAAAACTGTTGGAACAAATCCAACTAGAGGAAGCAGAAAAAAATCATCCACTGCTTACTGCTGGTGAAATGGATAGTGTAGTAGTCCATCGTAAATCGCGTTTATGGGAATTTACGCTGCATTTTTCTAAAATTTTGCCTATTATGCTGTATCGGTCATTGGCTCAGCATCTGACTGTCGCTTTTAAAGAGATTGCACAAGTCAAATTGAACATCTTAGCAGATGACCAGACATTCGATGAACAGCTCTTGCAAGATTACTGGGCCCAAGCTTTGGAAAATCAGCAATGCGATACACCACTAGCACAGCAAGTATTGAAAACGCAAGTACCTGTGATAAAAGATCGTAAAGTCATCTTGCCAATCGACAGTACAGGGGCTATTTCATATTTGAAACAGCAATACTTACCATTAGTAGAAGAGTTGTTCGTCAGTTACGGATTCCCGAAATTTCGTATCGAACCAGAAGTGGATGAGCAGCAAGCGGAACGTGTATTGAAACTTTTTGAAGAACGTAAACATGAACAGGCAGAAGCCTTTATGAAGCAAGCAGCTGAAAGTCTAGTTGTTCATGAGCAAAAGAAAAAAGAAAGAAAAGAACAGTCACCAGCTCTTGAAGGACCCATCCAGCTAGGACGAAATATTCCAGCAGATGAGCCCACAACACCAATGATCAATATCGTCGAAGAAGAACGGCGAGTCACTCTTGAAGGGTATGTGTTCGATAAAGAAGTCAGAGAACTACGCTCAAAACGCAAGATCTTGACTTTGAAAATCACAGATTATACTTCATCATTTATCGTCAAAAAATTCTCAAACGGCGAAAAAGATGAACAGATATTTGATGCGATCAGTGTCGGCAGTTGGCTAAAGGTACGTGGAAGTATCCAAGAAGATACGTTTGTCCGTGATTTGGTCATGAATGCCCAAGATATCGTTGAAGTCAAACATACCCCTCGTAAAGATTATGCTCCTGAAGGGGAAAAACGGGTAGAACTTCATGTTCACAGCAATATGAGTACGATGGATGCAACGAATAGCATTTCTGATCTGGTGGCACAAGCAGGAAAATGGGGACACCGTGCCATCGCCATTACAGACCATGGTGGCGCACAAGCCTTTCCAGAAGCTCATAGTGCCGGGAAAAAAGCAGGCGTGAAAATCTTATACGGTGTGGAAGCGAATGTCGTAGATGATGGTGTACCTATTGCTTATAATGATGCGCATGAAGCATTGAACGAAGCCACATATGTCGTATTTGACGTGGAAACGACAGGATTGTCTGCGGTATACGATACCATCATCGAGCTCGCTGCAGTCAAAATGTACAAAGGAAATGTGATCGAAAGCTTTGATGAATTTATCGATCCAGGACATCCTTTATCCCGAACAACGGTGGATTTGACAGGTATTACGGATGAAATGGTTCGAGGATCGAAGTCAGAAGAAGAAGTCTTGCGGATGTTCCTTGAATTTTCAAAAGGTACAATTCTGGTAGCCCACAACGCGGCTTTTGATATGGGATTCTTGAATACTAGCTACGCAAGATATGGCATTCCTGAAGCAGCCAATCCAGTTATTGATACCTTAGAATTAGCCAGATATCTATATCCGCAATTCAAACGTTTCGGATTAGGTGTGTTATCCAAAAAATTTGGTGTCAGCTTGGAACAGCATCACCGAGCAATCTATGATGCTGAAGCAACAGGTCATTTAGCTTGGATCTTTGTGAAAGAGGCAATGGACAATCATCACATGCTTTATCATGATCAGCTAAATGAGCATATCGGAGAAGGAGATTCTTACAAACGAGCCCGACCTTTCCATGTAACGATTTTAGCAAAGAATCAGGCAGGACTGAAAGATTTGTTCAAACTGATTTCAATGTCGAATGTCGAATACTTCGAACGTGTCCCGCGAATACCACGCTCCCAATTGAAAAAGATGCGGGAAAATCTATTGATCGGCTCAGCTTGTGATAAGGGAGAAATCTTCGAAGCCATGATGCAAAAAGGGGTAGAAGAGGCAAGAAACCGAGCAAAATTCTACGATTATATTGAAGTTATGCCAAAAGCAGTCTATGCACCTTTGATCGAGCAAGAATTGGTAAAAAATGAACATGATTTGGAAGAAATTATCCAAAACTTAGTAGAAATCGGAAAAAGTTTGGATAAAATCGTTGTTGCAACAGGCAACGTTCATTATCTCAACGAAGAAGATGCCATTTACCGAAAAATTTTGATCAATTCTATGGGCGGAGCGAATCCGTTGAATCGTCATAGTTTGCCAGATGTCCATTTCCGAACAACCGATGAGATGCTCACCGCTTTTCACTTTTTGGGGGAAGAAACAGCAAAAGAGATCGTAGTGGATAATACGAATAAAATCGCAGATATCTGCGAAGAAGTGATTCCAGTCAAAGATGAGCTTTATACACCGAAGATTCCAGGTTCAGAAGATGAGATATCAGAATTGAGTTACACAAAAGCAAAACAAATGTACGGAGATCCGTTACCTGAAATTATCCAAAAACGATTAGAAAAAGAGTTGAATTCTATTAATGGTAATGGCTTCTCGGTTATTTATCTGATCGCCCAAAAACTTGTGCATAAAAGTAATGAAGATGGCTATCTAGTAGGTTCACGTGGCTCTGTTGGCTCTAGCTTTGTTGCAACGATGACTGGGATCACTGAAGTGAATCCTTTAGCTCCCCATTATTACTGTCCAGAGTGCCAATATTCCGAGTTCTTTGAAGATGGCACGTACGGTTCTGGATTTGATATGCCAGAAAAACAATGTCCAAAATGTGGTGCACGCTTAAATAAAGATGGTCATGATATCCCATTTGAGACATTTTTAGGATTCCATGGAGACAAAGTGCCCGATATTGATTTGAATTTCTCAGGTGATTATCAAGCAGAAGCACATAACTATACGAAAGTATTGTTTGGTGAAGACTATGTTTACCGTGCCGGAACGATTGGTACAGTCGCCGATAAAACAGCATATGGGTATGTAAAAGGTTATGAAAGGGACAATAATCTGCAGTTTCGAAGTGCAGAAGTCGACAGATTGGCAAAGGGTGCAACAGGAGTCAAACGGACAACTGGTCAGCATCCTGGGGGGATTATCGTTATTCCAGATTATATGGATGTCTACGATTTTACGCCGATCCAATATCCAGCAGACGATCAAAATTCGGAATGGAAAACGACCCATTTTGATTTCCACTCAATTCACGATAATGTATTGAAATTGGATATTCTAGGACACGATGACCCAACTGTTATACGGATGCTTCAAGATTTATCAGGGATTGATCCACAAACGATTCCCACAGATGACCCGGAAGTGATGCGGATATTTGCTGGCCCTGAAGTACTAGGGGTAACCCAGGAACAGATTTATTCTAAAACAGGAACATTAGGTATTCCAGAATTCGGCACTCGTTTTGTTCGAGGAATGCTAGAAGAAACACATCCTACAACTTTTGCAGAACTACTTCAAATATCCGGACTATCTCATGGTACAGATGTATGGTTAGGAAATGCCGAAGAATTGATTCGACGTGGGGATGCGACATTGGCGGAAGTAATCGGCTGTCGTGATGATATCATGGTTTATTTGATTCATGCTGGGTTAGACAGCGGGATGGCATTTAAGATCATGGAAACTGTTCGTAAAGGGCAATGGAACAAGATTCCTGATGAATTGAGAGAAACCTATCTATCCGCGATGAAAGAAAATAATGTGCCTGATTGGTATATCGATTCTTGTTCAAAGATCAAGTATATGTTTCCGAAAGCCCATGCTGCAGCTTATGTATTGATGGCTCTTCGTGTTGCTTATTTCAAAGTATATTTCCCTATTTTGTATTACTGTGCATACTTTTCTGTACGTGCAGATGATTTTGATCTAGTCTCCATGTGCAAAGGAAAAGATGCTGTGAAGCAAGCAATGAAAGAAATCACGGACAAAGGGCTAGATGCTTCCGTAAAAGAAAAAAATCAGCTGACCGTGCTAGAGTTAGCCAATGAAATGTTAGAACGAGGATACAAATTTGGGATGATCGATCTGTACAAATCGGATGCAGTTAATTTTGTTATCGAAGGAGATACGTTGATTGCGCCATTTAGAGCTGTCCCTAGTTTGGGAACCAATGTAGCAAAACAAATCGTTGAGGCAAGAAAAGATGGTCCATTTTTATCTAAAGAAGATCTTGCTACTCGCGGGAAAGTTTCAAAAACATTGATCGAATATATGAACGATAATGGTGTATTGAAGGATTTACCAGACGAAAACCAATTATCGTTATTCGATATGTTATAAGCATCTGTTATCTTGTCTGCTTGTAATTTTAAGCAGAGTATGGTATAGTTTTTATAGGTAATGATACTAACTGTGAGTGAGCGGATTTTTCGCTCACTCTTTTTAATGGAATTACGCACTTAATTTTTAAGGAGGCGAAACTTTTGAGTAGCGTCGTTGAAACAGTCACGGAAATGGTGACACCGATTTTAGATGAACAACATTTTGAACTTGTCGAAGTCGAATTTGTAAAAGAAGGAAAAAGCTGGTTCTTACGAGTATTTATTGACAAAGAAGGCGGAATCGATATCGAAGAATGTGCCTTTGTCAGTGAGAAACTGAGCGAAAAACTTGATGCAGCAGATCCAGATCCGATTCCTCAAGCTTATTTCCTGGAGGTATCCTCCCCTGGAGCAGAGCGGCCATTGAAAAAAGAAAGCGACTATGAAAAGGCACTTGGCGATTATGTCCATGTCTCCTTATACCAACCAGTAGATGGCGAAAAACAATACGAAGGATTTCTTCAATCATTTGATGCTGAACAGCTTACATTGAAAATACGCATAAAAACACGAGAAAAAGAATTGACTTTTGACCGAAAAAATATTGCAAAAGCTCGCTTAGCTATCCAATTTTAATCACGGAGAGGAATCAGAAAAAATGAGTAAAGAAATGTTAAATGCGTTAGACGCTTTAGAAGCTGAAAAAGGGATCTCAAAAGAAATCGTGATCGATGCTTTAGAAGCAGCATTGGTTTCTGCATACAAACGCCACTATGGCCAAGCACAAAATGTCGAAGTGGAATTTGATCAGAAAAAAGGAAAGATCCATGTCTATGCAGTAAAAGAAGTAACGGAAGAAGTGATGGATTCACAGTTGGAAGTCTCATTGAAAGATGCACTTTTGATTAATCCAGCATATGAGATCGGTGATACGATTCGTTTTGAAGTCACACCAAAAGATTTTGGGCGGATCGCTGCGCAAACAGCTAAACAAGTTATCTTGCAGCGTGTACGTGAAGCAGAAAGAACGATCATTTATAACGAATTCAGTGCTTATGAAAAAGACATCATGCAAGGAATCGTCGAACGTCAGGATAAACGTTATATTTATGTCAACCTTGGCAAAATAGAAGCAGTTCTTTCTAAACAAGATCAAATGCCAAACGAATTTTACCAACCTCACGATCGTATCAAAGTCTATGTTTCTAGAGTAGAAAATACGTCTAAAGGTCCGCAAGTATTTGTTAGCCGCAGCCATCCGGATCTATTGCGTCGCTTATTTGAGCAAGAAGTCCCAGAAGTTTATGATGGAATCGTTGAAATCGTCAGCATTGCTCGTGAAGCCGGCGATCGATCAAAAGTAGCTGTCCGTTCAAACGATCAGAACATCGACGCAGTCGGTACATGTGTTGGACCAAAAGGACAACGTGTCCAAGCAATCGTCAATGAATTAAAAGGCGAAAACATGGATATCGTTGAATGGAATGAAGACCCAGCTGTATTCATTGCAAATGCATTGAATCCTGCACAAGTCATGGATGTGATTTTTGATGAAACCAATCCTAAAGCTTGCACAGTAGTCGTTCCAGACTATCAATTATCGTTAGCAATCGGTAAACGTGGACAAAACGCACGTTTAGCTGCTAAATTGACTAACCATAAAATCGATATCAAATCAGAATCTGATATGGCGGAATTTTATGAAAAACAAGAACAACAAAACGAAACAGAAGAATTGCATGACGAAGCAATCGTTCAGTCAGATTTGACAGACGATGAGTATGAAACAATTGCGTTCAATAATGAAACGGTCGAAGAAAAGCCAGAAGCTTAACTTTAGTAAGGAGGCAAAGAGATGAAACAAAGGAAAATTCCTTTACGCAAATCCGTGGTTTCAGGTGAAATGAAACCTAAAAAAGAGATGGTCCGAATCACCCGTTCAAAAGAAGGGGAAGTATCGATCGATCCAACTGGAAAAATGCCTGGACGAGGAGCGTATGTCTCACTTGAGCCGGAAGAAGTACAACAAGCTTGGGATAAAAAAATTCTCGATCGAGTACTTGAAACAACTTTAACAGATGAGTTTTATCAAGAACTACTTGACTATGTCACTCACCAAAAAGCACGTAAAGAGTTATTTGGAAAATGAACACAGTCAATCGGCAAAAAGCCATGAATCTCATGGGTCTGGCGATGCGCGCGGGAAAACTGATCACGGGCGAAGAACTGACCATTGCTGAAATCCGCAAACAAAAAGCAAAATTGGTGTTTGTGGCAACAGATGCAAGTGAGAATACAAGAAAAAAGATAAAAGATAAGAGTTCATACTATGAAGTTCCTTGCTTTGAGCTATTTTCTGAAGCAGAAATCACGCAGATGATCGGAAAACCTCGCAAGGTATTCGGAATAATGGATGCCGGATTTGCGAAGAAGACCAAGGAGCTAATTGAAGGTTAGGAAGGTGATTGCATGGGCAATAAAAGAATCTATGAATTAGCAAAAGAACTCAAAAAATCTAGTAAAGATGTCGTGGAAAAAGCACAACAACTTGGCATCGATGTGAAAAACCATATGGGTGCGATTACTAGCAGTGATGAGAAGAAATTGCAACAAGCGTTCAAAAACCCAAGCACGAAACAACAAGCTGCACAACAAGCAAGCAGAAAACCAGCCAATCAACAGCCGAACGATCAACGTAAAAAAGAAGCAACAAATAATCAACAAAAAAATAAAAATAACCGCAGTTATCAAGATCGCGGTCAAGGGAGCGGTCAAGTGAATCAAGGAAAAAAACCAACAACAAACCAAAATAATACGGGGAATACTAGCAGTCAAAATCGTCCAGGAACGAGCCAAGGCGGCAATCAAAACCGTACCAACAACAAACCAAACAATAACAATCGCGGCAAATTTAATAATAACAACCGTAATCGTTATAATAAAAAGGGTAAAAAAGGCAAACAGCAACAATCAACTAAGCCAGCTGTACCACCACGCAAATTCCGTGAATTGCCAGATGTATTAGAGTATACTGAAGGCATGAACGTAGCAGACATCGCGAAAAAAATTCATCGTGAGCCAGCAGAAATCATTAAAAAATTATTTATGCTTGGCGTCATGGTCAATCAAAACCAAGCACTGGATAAAGATACGATTGAACTGTTAGCCACGGACTATGGTATGGAACCACAAGAAAAAGTCCAAGTTGATATTGCAGATATCGATAAATTCTTCGAGTCAGAAGAAGTTGATCCAGACAAATTAGTCTCACGTCCGCCAGTAGTAACGATTATGGGACACGTAGACCACGGGAAAACAACCTTATTGGATACATTGCGCCATTCACGTGTAACAAGCGGCGAAGCCGGCGGAATCACACAGCATATCGGTGCCTATCAGATTGATATTGATGGCAAACCAATCACTTTCTTGGATACACCAGGACATGCGGCCTTTACAAGTATGCGTGCACGTGGAGCAAGTATCACAGATATCACGATTTTAGTTGTCGCTGCAGATGACGGTGTCATGCCGCAAACCGTTGAAGCAATCAACCATGCCAAAGCAGCAGGCGTTCCAATTATCGTCGCTGTAAACAAAATTGATAAACCAGGTGCAAACCCTCAACATGTTATGCAAGAATTAAGTGAGTATGAGTTAATTCCTGAAGCATGGGGTGGCGAAACGATCTTTGTTGAGATCTCAGCGAAATTCGGCCAAAACATCGAAGAATTGCTGGAAATGATCCTGTTAGTCGCAGAAGTAGAAGATTTAAAAGCAGATCCAACACAACGCGCAATCGGAACAGTGATCGAAGCACGTCTTGATAAAGGTAAAGGTCCTGTGTCAACCTTACTTGTCCAAGAAGGAACACTTCATGTGGGTGACCCAATCGTTGTCGGTAATACTTACGGACGTGTCCGTGTAATGACAAACGATCTTGGCCGTCGCGATAAAGAAGCAGGACCTGCAACGCCAGTAGAAATCACTGGCTTGAATGATGTACCTCAAGCAGGTGACCGTTTCGTAGTCTTCGAAGACGAAAAGACAGCACGTGCAGCGGGTGAAGAACGCGCAAAACGTGCATTATTGGAAAACCGTGCTGCAAGCAGCCGTGTAACCTTGGACAACTTGTTTGAAAGCTTGAAAGAAGGCGAGTTGAAAGAAGTTAACGTCATTATCAAAGCCGACGTTCAAGGTTCAGCAGAAGCATTAGCTGCCTCGCTGAAAAAAATCGAAGTTGAAGGCGTACGTGTGAAAATCGTCCATTCAGCGGTAGGTGCAATCAATGAAAGTGACGTAACACTTGCAGCAGCAAGTAATGCAATCATCATTGGATTTAACGTCCGTCCTACACCTCAAGCAAAAGCGCAAGCAGAAGCTGAAGAAGTAGACATTCGTTTACACCGTATCATTTACAAAGCTATTGATGAAATCGAAACAGCGATGAAAGGAATGCTAGATCCTGAATTTGAAGAAAAAATCACTGGTCAAATGATTGTACGTGAAACATTCAAAGTATCCAAAGTCGGCACGATCGCTGGTGCTTATGTAACAGAAGGCTATATCCGCAGAGACAGCGGTGTCCGTGTGATCCGTGACGGTATCGTTATCTACGAAGGCCAATTGGCAAGTTTGAAACGTTTCAAAGATGACGTAAAAGAAGTCAAAATGGGCTATGAATGCGGTGCTATGATTGAAAAATTCAATGACATCAAAGTAGATGACGTAATTGAAGGATTTATCATGGAAGAAGTCAAAAATGACTAAAAACTGATAAAAGGAGGCCAATCATTATGGCTAACTATCGTGACCGCCGAGTCGGTCAAGAAATCTTAAAAGAAGTCAATGCGATCCTACGTAAAAAAGTAAGAGATCCTCGTGTGCAAGATGTAACGATCACTGATGTACACGTAACAGGCGATCTTCAACAAGCAACAATCTATTACAGCATCCTTTCTGATTTAGCATCTGAAAAGAAAAAAGCACAAGAAGGATTGGATAAAGCATCAGGATTGATTCGTCGAGAGCTAGGGCACAATCTAAGTATTTACAAAACACCTGAGTTGTCCTTTGAATTAGATGAATCAGTTGTCTATGGCAACCATATCGATGAATTGCTTCGTGACTTGAACAAAGACTAATCAAAAAATCCTGCAAATCCTGTGAAATCAGGGGTTGCGGGATTTTTTTGTTTTCATTAAGACGTATTACTTAAGAGTTCCATGACTTTAGTCTTGCGGCGTGTCAGTTAACCAAAAAAGAGAAAAAGTAAAAAATTCGACTTTCTTTTTTCTATAGTATATAAATTTTTGCATATAGATAAAGATCAAGATACCGATGACGGAAGCTAGATTGTAATCCATTGTAGTGACAGTCAGGTTATATAGCCAAGTAACTAGAAGATCAGTGGAACCTGCACCATAAAAGTTTGAATTTGTCGGTCTGCCGCCAGTTAAAAGAAAAATCACGTTGAAGTTTTTGACTAGATATAAAATCTAAGCAAATGAACAGAAGTGCTTATTAGGTTTCAATTAGGAGTATCTGCGCTAGAATAAGAGTAATAATGAAAAGGAGTGTTACGTATGGATTATTCTAGTAAAGAATACTTTGATAAAATGACGGCTTGGTGGCGTGCTGCCAATTATCTTTCTGTCGGGCAAATTTATCTTAAAGATAATCCCTTACTGAGACGTACATTGAAACCAGAAGATGTCAAAAAACATCCAATCGGTCATTGGGGAACGATTCCTGGCCAAAATTTTATTTATGTCCATTTGAACCGAGTCATCAATAAATATGATTTGAACATGTTTTATATCGAAGGGCCAGGACACGGCGGACAAGTCATGGTATCGAATGCTTATTTAGATGGAAGTTACACAGAGATCTATCCAGAAGTAACGGAAGATGAGACAGGAATGCAAAAATTATTCAAGCGATTTTCATTTCCTGGAGGCATTGCTTCTCATGCAGCACCAGAAACACCAGGTTCTATCCATGAAGGGGGAGAGCTTGGATACTCTCTTTCACATGGAGTCGGAGCTGTATTAGACAATCCTGAAGTAATCTCTGCTGTCGTGATTGGTGATGGTGAAGCAGAAACCGGTCCTTTAGCTGGAAGCTGGTTCTCAAATGTCTTTATCAATCCGGTGATAGATGGAGCTGTTTTACCAATCCTTCATTTAAATGGTGCTAAAATAGCCAACCCAACGATCTTGGCACGTAAATCAGATGAAGAATTAGCAAATTACTTTAACGGACTTGGCTGGGAACCTTTCTTTATTGAAGGAAATGATCCAGAAAAATTAAATCCTGTTATGGCTGAAAAAATGGATCAAGCAATCGAGAAAATCAAATCCATCCAAAAAGAAGCTCGCCTGAAGACAGCGATAGACGTCGTGATGCCAAAATGGCCAGTATTGATCGTACGCACACCAAAAGGATGGACCGGTCCAGAAGAATGGGACGGGGAGCCAATTGAAGGAACCTTCCGAGCACACCAAGTACCGATTCCTGTAGATCAAGAACATATGGATCATGCAGATGCTTTACTCCGTTGGTTGAAATCCTATAAACCAGAAAAATTATTTGATGCACAAGGACGTATTTTAGAAGAAATCAGAGAAATCGCGCCCACTGGTGACCAAAGAATGGCAAAAAATCCTATCACCAATGGCGGAATCGATCCGAAACCGCTTATTATGCCAGATTGGAAAAAATATACTTTGCAATTTGAACAACCGGGCTCCGTTAAAGCAGAAGATATGACTGAACTTGGTAAATTCGTTCGCGAGATCATTGAGAAAAATCCAGAAAATTTCCGTATATTTGGACCAGATGAAACAAAATCAAATCGATTGAATCAAGTTTTCAAAACGACAAATCGCCAATGGATGGAAAAAATCGAACCAGAAAATGATGAATGGCTTTCGCCATCTGGTCGCGTCATCGACAGTCAATTATCGGAACACCAAGATGAAGGGTTCTTAGAAGGGTACGTTCTGACTGGACGGCATGGTTTTTTTGCAAGTTACGAATCATTCTTGCGAGTGGTTGACTCTATGTTGACTCAGCACTTCAAATGGATGCGGAAATCACATGACCTTTCTTGGCGAAATGATTATCCTTCGCTGAATCTCATTGCAAGCTCAACAGTCTTCCAGCAAGATCACAATGGATATAGCCACCAAGATCCAGGAATATTGACACATTTGGCAGAAAAGAAGGCGGAGTTCATCCGTGAATATCTGCCTGCGGATGCAAATACATTGCTCGCAGTCATGGATAAAGCATTCCGCTCGTCAGAAAAAATCAATTTGATTATCTCTTCCAAACATCCGCGTGCTCAATTTTACTCAGCAGAAGAAGCAGCCGTTTTAGTGAATGAAGGCTTGAAAATCATTGATTGGGCTTCGACAGCAAAAGAGGAGGAACCTGAATTGGTCATTGCTGCTGCAGGAACGGAATCTAACTTAGAAGCATTAGCAGCTGTGACTTTGCTGCTGGAAGAATTCCCAAAACTAAAAATCCGGTTCATCAATATCGTAGATTTATTGAAATTACGTCATCCAAGTCAAGATCCGCGCGGGTTGAGCGATGAAGAATTTGACCAATATTTTACAAAAGACAAACCGATCTTATTTGCTTTCCACGGTTATGAAACATTGGTCCGCACGATTTTCTTTGATCGTCATAACCATCATTTAATGATTCATGGCTACAAAGAAAACGGAGATATCACGACACCATTTGACATGCGTGTGGTAAATGAACTTGACCGTTATCATTTGGCAAAAGATGCAGCTTTAAAAATTAAAGGAAGTCAAGCAGAAGATTTTGCAAAAAAAATGGATCAGAAATTACAAGAACATCAAAACTATATTCGTGAAAATGGTATTGATCTGCCAGAAGTATTGGATTGGAAATGGAAAAATCTTGACCAATAAAGTGATAAAATCGACCCCGAAAAACAGATTTTTTTACATTGATCAAGAAACTGAAAAAATAAATAAAAAAAACGGAAAAAAGACTGGAAGAATGGCCAGTCTTTTTTTTCGTTTTTGGGAAGTGAAAACCAAACTATTTACCTGTAAGCCACCCATAAATCCAATCAAATGGTGCAAAGAAAAAATCTTCCATTCTATTCCCTCCTTTAAAAAAAGCATAACATGGTTTCTATTTACATGAGCATGAATTTTGTTACGTTTTTATTGCCGAAAAATAAAAACCGTTCATTATGATGTCAAATTCGTCAGTAATAGATGCAATGTGTTATAATAATTCAGTTAAATCAAAAATGAAATGGAGAAAAGACATGGACGGGTTATTACCTTTATGGAAAGAACGCGGAATGACAAGTCATGATTGCGTATTCAAATTAAGAAAAATCTTACATACGAAAAAAATCGGACATGGGGGTACGCTTGACCCGGATGTAGACGGTGTATTGCCTATTTGTATCGGAAAAGCCACAAAAGTTATCGAATATTTGACAGATTCTGGGAAAATTTATGTGGGCGAGATGACTCTAGGTTTCAGTACAACGACGGAAGATCGATCCGGAGAACGAGTAGAAACAAAACCAGTGGATATGTCTTTATCTGAAGAAAAAATAGATGAAGTGATGGCTTCATTTATTGGTGAGATCACCCAGATACCGCCAATGTACTCAGCGGTAAAAGTAAACGGTAAACGGTTATATGAATATGCACGGAATAATGAACCAGTGGAGCGGCCTGTTAGAAAGGCTCAAATTTACCGTTTTATCCGAACAAGTGAACTGACAAGAGACGAAGTGGCAGGAACCATTTCTTGGCGTTTCGAAGTAGAATGTGGGAAAGGAACCTATGTCCGTACATTAGCTGTGGATACAGGCAAGAAACTTGGTTATCCTGCACACATGTCTGATCTCACTCGAACAGCAAGTGCCGGTATGACCCAAAAAGAAGCGTTAACATTAGAAGAAGTAGCTCAAGCTGTAGAAAACGGTACGATTGATGAGTATTTGCTGCCAATTGAAAAAGGAGTGGAACGGTTCAAACGAGTAGATATTACTGATGAGGTATGGCAGAAAGTAAAAAACGGTATGAGACTTGATTATACTGTATTTGCGCTCCCAGAAATGCCTTCAGAGGAAATTGCCTTGTTTTATAAAGAAAAAGTCGTAAGTATCTACCAGCCAAACCCGAAAGAAAAAAATAAACTAAAACCTAGTAAAGTATTGAGAAATGAGGAATAACGAATGAATATCATCAAGATCAGACATCCTTACCAACCAGAACAAATTCCAGAAGACGATGTCGTTTTAGTACTGGGATTTTTCGACGGCGTGCATATCGGACACCAGAAAGTCATAAAGACAGGTATGGAAATTGCACAAAAAGAAGGATTGAAATTAGCATTGATGACTTTCAATCAACATCCATCGATTGTTTTTAAGAAGATCGATCCTAGCAGTGTGAAGTATTTGACTAGCCTGAAGCAAAAAGAAGAAAAAATGGCAGCTTTGGGTATCGATTATTTATATGAAGTCGATTTTACTTCTTCTTTTGCTCATTTAGCGCCACAAGAGTTTGTTGATCAATATATCGTAGGATTACATGCGAAATATGCTGTTTCCGGTTTTGATTACACCTATGGACCAAAAGACATTGCAGATGTCGCTCATTTTCCTGAATATGCTAAGGGAAGATTCAAAATCGTCACAGTCTCTAAAGAAGAAGAACAAGACGAAAAAATCAGCTCTACACGTATTCGAGGATTGCTAGACAGCGGTCAAGTAAAAGAAGCGGCAAAACTATTAGGTTGCATATACGAGGTGGAAGGGGTAGTTGTTCATGGCGATGCACGAGGCAGATTATTAGGATTCCCTACAGCAAATGTCAAAGTAAAGAGCACAGTCCATTTACCTAAAGAAGGTGTTTATGTATCGGAAATAAAAATTGGGGAAACTTGGTATCCAGCCATGGGTTCAATTGGACATAACGATACATTCGGTGAAGGACGGGAGCTGACTGTAGAGCTGTATATTTTGGACTTTAATCAAGATATCTATGGCGAGCATGTCAAAGTCCGTTGGAATCAATTTTTAAGAGATCAAGTGAAATTTTCAAGTGCAGAGGAATTGATTGAACAACTCAAGGAGGATGAACAAGCAACAGCTGAATATTTTTCTCAGCAATAAATAATGTCCGTGAGAGCTAATCTTTATGCATAACTAGCAATTACAACGAAATGGTTGATAAATAAGCGCATGAAAGGGCTGTGGCAAAAGTCTTGTCACAGCCCTTTTTCCGAATAAACGGTGTTCCAGAAGTAGCTTCTTCGGAAATAAGCCGAAATTTCACAAAAATTTGAAAAGCAATTTTCGTCAATTCCTTCTTATTTCTTGAAGCTGACCACTTCTGTCACAACCTCTTTCTTTATAAAAATAGAAGGATGCTACCAATTGATGAAAACGATTACTAGAGCGTATCATTTGCTTTAGACTATATATATTGGTGTACACTCACTTTAAGGCGGAAATAAAAGTTATCCGTAATAACAGGTTTAGGTATAAAAAAGGAGTGGGTACTATGTATAAGGAATTAGAAAACAAAGTCGCAGTAGTAACTGGCGGATCAAAAGGGATTGGAACAGCGATTGCTCAACGATTCGGGAAAGAAAAAATGAATGTAGTTGTCAACTATAATTCGGATAAAGAAGGGGCAGAAAAAGCAGTTAAAGCAATCGAAGAAGCAGGCGGAAAAGCAGTCTCTGTACAAGCAGATGTCAGTTCTGAAGAAGGAATACAGCGTTTACTTGATACGGCTTTAGAAAATTTTGGGACACTGGACATTTGGGTTAACAATGCTGGGATGGAAAATCAGCATGCGACCCATGAACTTAGCCTTGAAGATTGGGAAAGAGTATTAAAAGTCAATTTGACTGGCGTTTTTATCGGAACGAAAGCAGCTTTGAATTATTTTACAGAGAATGATAAAAAAGGAAATATCATCAATATGTCTTCTGTTCATGAACAAATCCCATGGCCAACATTTGCTCATTACGCTGCTTCAAAAGGCGGGGTAAAATTATTTACCGAAACGGTAGCAATGGAGTACGCACCTAAGGGAATCAGAATCAATAGTATAGGACCTGGCGCTATCCGTACACCTATTAATGCGGCAAAATTTGATGATCCTGAACAAAAAGAACTCTTGGAAAGTATGATCCCACTAGGACGCGTAGGTGAACCAAAAGAAATAGCAGCGGCAGCTGCATGGTTGGCTTCAGACGAATCCAGTTATGTTACAGGTATTACACTATTTGCAGATGGCGGGATGACTTTATATCCTTCTTTCCAAGGTGGAAAAGGATAAGGGTGAATAAAAATGGGTTTATTGATTGCATTGATCCCGGCAGTTGGGTGGGGGATCCAGCCACTGATTTTGAAAAAGATTGGCGGCAGACCAACAAATGAGATATTAGGAACTGGTATTGGAGCGGTGCTCGTTGGCTTACTCGTTCAATTATTCGCTTCTCCAGCTGGTATTTCAGTGACTACATTTTTGATTAGTTTATTTTCTGGTGCTTTTTGGGTTATTGGACAAACAGGACAGTATACATCTTTCAACTTGATTGGTGTTTCTAAAACGATGCCTATCTCGACTGCATTACAGTTAGTCGGAACCTCGTTGATTGGTGTCTTCGCTTTTGGAGAATGGTCTGGAAGTATGGGGAAAATCATTGGTGCAGCAGCGATCATTCTTCTTGTATTTGGTTCTGCTTTAACGGCAATCAGTGATGATCCTGGAAAAAAAGGCGGTATCACAAAAGGAATCAGTCTATTAGCATCAACAAGTATTGGTTATTGGGTTTACAGTGCATTGCCCAAACTAGTTGATGCAAGCGGACTTTCCATTTTCTTTCCGCAAATGATCGGTGTCTTTTTAGGGGCAGTTATTTATGTGATTTTCCGAAAACCAACTGCATTTTCTGAAGATAAGAGTTGGAAAGCAACAATAGTTGGAGCCATCTTCAGTGTGTCAGCGTTGGCTTATATTTTTTCAGCGAATGAAAATGGGGTTGCTACTGCATATATCATTACACAGCTAAACGTAGTTATCTCTACATTAGGCGGTATGTACATCCTGCATGAAAATAAGACACCAAAAGAAAAAAAATTAACGATTATCGGCTTGTTGCTGATTGTAGTAGGAAGTATGGTCACGGTCTTTATTTGAGGATAAAGAGAGCAAAAGAATACTTATAAAAAGTGCTAGAATTTCCAACACCATTGGAAATTCTAGCACTTTTAATCGTTTAAGAAACAAGTGAAATATCTGTCTGCATCAATAATTTTCCATTGATCCATTGACTAAAGTTCATTACATAATTAAAATTACCACCTATAAGTATCTCCGCATGATTATCTTTATAAAGATCGTATTGTAAAAGACGGTCTTTTTTATTTGCGTAAACATCGTTATGGTACTGGACTAATTGTTCTCGGAATTGATTAATCGCTGTAAAATCACGATACTGAAGGTTGAAACGCATCGTGATTGGTGCATCTAGCATGAATCGTTGCATGTCTTTTGCTGCTTCATCTGCTTGATCTCCGTAAAGAAATTCAAAAAGATTACGTTCAGAAAATTTCCATTGTCCGCCGACCTTTGTTCCTTTTAGTTTTCCTTCATGAAGATAATTTCTGATAGAACGTGTAGTAACACCTAATTGTTCGGCTAATTCATTTACTGAGTAAAAATCTTTCAATGTTCACCCTCCTATGTGAATGATTCTATTGGTTTGGTTGTTAGTTGCTTTATCACGAGATGTAGAAAGAACGATCTCACTTAAAGTCATTGCAAAAAACGAATCAGAAAATTCTAACTTTTCTTTCTCTAAAGAAATTCATTCTCTTCTAAAGTGATATTATATTTAAATATACCTGAAAATAATGGATAGTATTATGAAAGATTGCTGATATTTTCTCGTATTTTTTCCTTATTCAAAAGATTTGCAGGAAAATTGCTGAAAAATAATTTTACTAAGTTGAAAATTCAAGGTCATTCGTATTAGTGATTTTTTTCAGCACAAGAAAGACTCCTTATAAAAACAGCAGATACTTTGCCAATTAAGTGTTTAACCAGTGAGGATAAAAAGGATAGAACAAAGCCTGTACAAGGTAATGGATAGATTCTTCGCCAGTACAGGTTTTGTTTGTATAAAGCTTTATCGCCAAAATTTATCATGATCTTTCTTGTCTTCAATATTAAATGAAATCAAATGGTCAATCAGTTCCCAATTGATTGCACTTTTCCAAGGAACTTTGATGACATTATCCGTATATATGTAACCAATTTCTTGGATAGTCTTTTCAAGGGCACGAATCGCTGCTTTTTCTGGTGCGATGGAAAAATGATTTTTAGCAAAACTGAATGCAATAATAAAGGTACCATGATCAGTAAAGATAGGCTGGTTCCATTTTACAGTTGTGTCTAGCTGGGGATATGTCTTCGCTATCTTAGAGAAAAGGTCATTGATCTTTTGTTGATTTTCTTTTTCTTTTATTTGATCAATAATCAGCCGGAATTTTTCCATTCTAAAACGCCTCCATTAAGTGGTTTGATTTATTTTACCAGAAAAACAATGGTTATGTATAAAAATAAATTAGAAAACAAGCAATATTGTATCCGGTATATTTTGATGATAAGATGGCTCAAAGACCAAAATAGAAAAGAGGCATAAAAATGATTGACTTGGCAAAGAAATTCTCACACGCAAATATTTATTTTGAGTTGTATCATCATCGAGCTATTTATACAAATGAAGATGCTTTGGTGGTGAAGAAAGAGCAAGGATTTACAGGCACAGAGACCAAAAGCTTATTCTTAAAAGATAAAAAAGATAATAACTATGTATATCTGACTTTTACTACGAAACAAACGGATTTCAAAGCATTAGGAAAGATCATCGGTAAAAGGCTTTCTATTGTTTCATCAGAACGGATGGAAGAACAAACGGGACAAAAACAGGGCGCTGTTTCTCCATTTGGTTACGAAGAACAGATACCGATTATTACTGACGAAGAACTATTGTCAAAAGAAAAACTTGTTTTTGCACCAGGGAGGCCAGATCAAACGATGGTCATCAAAACGATTGACTTAAACAAAATCATCCAGCTACTTGAAATACCGATGTTTTTGATGCCAGCAAATGAAAATAACAACTAATCAAACAAAATAGTGCGTACTAGGAGCTGAAGCATTATGATAAGATATCCGTCATTAGGAAAAAGTACAACGATAGGGATTACTGCACCATCATCGGGCGTACCAGAGGAACACCACCTGTTACTAGGAATGGCTTTAAAGAGTATGGAAGAAAAATCTTTTCATGTCGTTACTGGAAAGACGCTGTGGACGCAAGATAAAGAAAAATCAGCTCCAGCAAGAGAACGAGCAGATGAATTCAATCAAATGATGCAAGATGAGAATATCCAAATGATTCTTCCGCCTTGGGGAGGAGAATTATTGATTGAGATCCTCGATTCTGTCGATTTCGATGCGCTACAGCCAAAATGGATAGTAGGTTATTCAGATATTAGTACGTTGCTACTCGCCGTCACATTAAAAACAGGGATAGCCACTGCACATGGGACCAACCTTGTTGATTTAAGAGGGAATTATTCAGATAAAACGACAGCGATGTGGAAAAGTGTGCTAGAAACAGGCAAAGGAGAATCAATCTTACAGCATTCTTCTGAAAAATATCAAAAAGAATGGCATCATGAGCAACCGTCAGCTTCAGTTTTCCATCTTACTGAACCAACAAATTGGCAATCAGTCAGCGGAGATGTAGTAAGGATAAAAGGCCGATTATTAAGTGGTTGTATAGATACGATCAGACATTTAATTGGTACACCTTATGGAGATGTCCAAACGTTTAAAAGAACGTATAATGATGGAAAGCCAATCTTGTGGTTTCTAGAAACCTGTGAGCTATCGTCCGTTGATTTAAGAAGATCACTTATTCAGATGAAACTAGCAGGATGGTTTGAGGACAGCTCTGGTATCATGTTCAGCAGAAGTGCAGCAGAGGATTTGCTAGATTATCGAATGAAGGATGTATATGAAGATCTTTCAAAAGAATTGCAAATACCAATCTTGTATGATATTGATTGCGGTCATGCACCACCACAACTAACATTGATCAACGGTGCCTACGCAGAAGTAGCGGTAGAAGATGGAAAAGCGACTGTTTTGCAAACGTTTATTTAATAAAAAATAAAGGATATTTCCCACGTAAGATTGTGGCAGAAGTGGTCAACTTGAAGAAATAAGAAGGAATTTCCGAAAAGGGCTTCTCAAATTTTTGTGAATATCGGCTTATCACCGCAGATGTAAGCTGTTGAACACCGTTTAAGAAAGAGAACGTGAACCTGCCGTTCAGCTCCGAGTCACAAGGAGCGATTTCAAAAAACAGCTTCTCATGGTTTATGACTATTGTGACTTGTGGCTGAGGATTTGATAGGAGAACAGTTTTTATTTAATGATTTTTTACAAATTTAAGAAAAAATAGTTCTAATTGTGAAGCAATAAAAATAGATGTTTTGCTATCCTTATATAAGTAAGATATATTTTTGATAATGGAGTGAGATTATGGATGTAGTTAACTTGATAAATGACTTCGAAGGTTTTAGTATTTACAAAGAATTTGATCCAAAATTGTTTGCAAAAAGGTTCAATAAGTTGAAGAGACCAAGTGAATTTGAATATTATTTTAATATATTTGAGAAGCAACTCAGAGCAACTGATAACAAAAATTATCTTTTATATCATGAAAATGGATTATCTTGGACCGATGCTTTATTGAAGCTTTGCGAGAAAAAATTGAATAGCCGTGAAGAATTTGATTCTTTTCTAGAAAAATTCCGGTCACCTTACATTAATGAAGTATATATTCAGAAGAAACGTATAGATTATGGACAAGATAAACTAGAAGGGTTTAGTAGATTTGATATCAATCAAGAATATGATCCGCAGCTGTTTACAAAAACATTTGGAAACTTAAAAAATATAGAAGAATTCGGTAGACATTTTAAAGTATTTGAAGAGCACTTGGAAGCTTCTGCTAATAATAAGAACTTTGCAGTCTATCATAAAAATGGATTAATTTGGACACAGGCTTTATTAAGTCTTTTACAAAATAAGTTGGCAGTACCATCTAGTTATGATACATTTTTGAAAAATTTGAATTCACCATTTATCAATGACCGCTATATTAAGCAAAAACTTGATGAATTAGTTGCTCCTGCTCTCGCTAAAAAAGAAATAGAAGATACAGGCGTAAAAAAGAAAATTCCACTTCCAGTAAGAAGAGAAAAGAAAAAACAAGTTGTTCAAGCTGCTGGATCAACAAGTCATTTTGAGAAATTTGAGAAACAAGATACAAAGAAAAATCTTTCACAGATAAAATCAATGACACTAAGTCATTCTAATGAACAGCAAGAATTAACCTATGCACAATTACAATTTGATAATAACGTTAAATGTCCTAATAATGCTAGAAGTGTTTCTGCAGAAAAGACTATCTATGCAACCATTCGACACACTAAGGACCAGCCTATCAAAGACCAGCAAAAAAACTATAGAAAAGAAAGTGAAAGAAGCTGACAAAATGCTGTCAGCTTCTTTTTGTATAACATATTAGAAAGTTTAATTATCTATAACTGTCACATCGATTAACTGTTTCACGTCATTTGGGTTGCCTGTAGGAATAACAACCACAGATGCATGATCAATGATTTCTTGAGTTGTTTTTTTAATGAATGCTGGGTCAGAGGCTTGATCTGCAGGCATTTGCCAATGTGAAGGAACTGGATAACTAGTGATTGTCCCGTCGTGGTTACTAGAATACACTAGAATTCCTTGGTAGCCGTATTTCCCAGTAAGCATAACTACGTCTTTTGGATAACCTACGCTCCCTGCATCATAGGGATCGATAGGTGTTCCTGCCGGATAATGAATAACATGTAGTTCAAAATCGCCTGATGCATCTTTAAAAGTATTACCCTTGACAGCCAACCAAACGCGTGCGTACTCAATTTGCAGATCAGAATATCCTGCTAACGGATCTACTGACTGAGAAGACTGTGAGAAGGATGTGTCTGCTGTGTGAGAAGAAAGACTCGTGTCAACCGTATCACTAGATATAGAAGAAGGGTTGGACTCTGAAAGTTTGCTGGTGGTTGAAGATGCATCCGATTCAGAAGAAGCTGATTTCTGTGTACTTGATTTTTCAGCTGAACTAGTTTGTCTGATGGAACTTTTGACTGCGGTCGCAGATGACTCACTGGTTTCTTTACTAGCAGATGTACATCCTACAAGGAATAAGGAGATCGACGCTAAAATAAACCCTAACTTTTTCATATAAAACACCTCATCACTTTAATTAATACTAGTATAGCATAATTCTAAATTTCTCTGGTTAAAGGAGAAGCGTAGACAAAAATTTCTATACATTGATTAAATCTGTCTTTTGTTTATGTATTTAGGGAAATTTCCCATTATCTGCTACCTAAGAACTATTATTGAAATCAAGTTTCTTAAAGTGTAATAGCTGTTGTAACCGGTTTCTTTTGTGCTTATACTAAATCTGCGACACAAGATATGCACGGAAGGAGTTGACTTATTATTATGATGGAAAAGGTTCAACGCTTTGGTGGAGCTATGTTTACACCGGTTTTGCTTTTTTCTTTTTCGGGTATCATGGTGGCTTTATGTATCATCTTCAAAAACCCAATGTTAGTGGGGAGTATTGCTACAGAAGGAACAGCATGGTATTCGATCTGGTCAGTGGTTGAAAGTGGTGCTTGGACCGTATTCAATCAAATGGAGTTGTTGTTTGTTATTGGATTACCTATCGGATTAGCTAAAAAAGCAAGTGCTAGAGCAGTGATGGAAGCATTTGTAGTCTATATTACTTGTAATTATTTCATTTCTACTATGTTAGGCTTTTATAGCGGATTTTTTGGTGTTGATTTTTCTGCCGACCCGGGCGGTGCGAGTGGACTGAAAATGATTGCGGGTATCAAAACATTGGATACAGGAATTATAGGGGCAATCTTGATTTCAGCTGTTGTAGTGTATCTGCATAATCGATTCTTTGATAAAAAGCTGCCGGATTTTTTAGGGATCTACCAAGGGTCATCATTTGTTGTGATTATTAGTTTTTTCGTCATGTTGCCTATTGCATTTTTGATCTGCCTTATCTGGCCCAAGATCCAGTTGGCAATTAGTTCATTGCAAGGTTTCTTAGCAGGTGCTGGTATCTTTGGTGTCTGGCTTTACACTTTTTTAGAACGTATTTTGATTCCAACCGGTTTGCATCATTTTATTTATGCACCCTTTGCATTTGGTCCAGCAGTAGTAGAAGAAGGGATTGCGAGATACTGGATGACACATCTTCAGGAGTTTGCTCGCAGCGAACAGCCACTTAAGCAGCTTTTTCCAGAAGGCGGTTTTGCTTTGCACGGGAATTCAAAGATATTCGCTTCTCCAGGTATTGCCGCAGCGTTTTACTTCACTGCAAGATCTGAGAATAAGAAAAAAGTGCTGACGATCCTGATCCCCGCCACTTTGACAGCTGTTTTGGCAGGTATCACTGAGCCGTTAGAGTTTACGTTTTTATTTATATCTCCACCATTATTTGCTGTTCATTCATTTTTGGCTGCTACAATGGCGGCAATAATGTATGGTTTTGGCGTGGTAGGGGATATTGGTGGTGGATTTATTGACTTGTTCGTGAAAGTCTGGATTCCATTATTCCAAAACCATAAAGGGATGATCTTTACTCAACTAGTGATTGGGCTAGCTTTTACAGGGATCTATTTTGTTGTGTTCCGATACCTGATTCTCAAATTTGATATTGCTACTACGGGAAGAGAAGAGAATACCAACGCTGTTAAATTATATACTAAAAAAGATTACAAAAAAAAAGAGAGGAAAACTTCAAAAACAGAAATTGAAAATGTATATGAGAATCAAGCTGCTGTTTATTTAGAAGGTTTTGGAGGGGCCGACAATATTGAAAAAGTCACAAATTGTGCTACACGCTTGAGAATAACTGTAAAAAATGAAATGTTGGTTTTAGAAGATACGATTTTTAAAGAAGGTGGAGCACACGGTGTAGTGAGAAACGGTAATGCTTTTCAAGTAATAGTTGGTTTGGACGTGCCACAAGTACGTGAACAATTTGAACGTTTATTAGAAATAGAACAATAGTTTCACAAAAGTCTTAACAGACAAATAGAAAGGGGATGTTAATATGAAAAAATTTTCAATTACGATTGCCGGCGGAGGGAGTACATTTACTCCTGGAATTGTTTTGATGCTTTTGAAACATCTGGATAGATTTCCTATCCGGCAAATCAAATTTTATGACAATCTGGAGGAAAGACAAGCACGTATTGCTTCTGCGTGTGAGATTTTATTGAAGGAAAGAGCACCAGATATTTTATTTACAGCCACTACTGATCCAGAAACAGCATTCACTGATGTTGATTTTGTTATGGCACATATTCGTGTTGGCTTATATGCGATGCGAGAAAAAGATGAAAAAATTCCGTTGAAGTATGGGGTAGTTGGTCAGGAAACTTGTGGACCTGGCGGAATTGCTTATGGGATGCGTTCAATTGGCGGTGTTTTAGAGTTGATAGATTATATGGAAAAATATTCACCAAATGCGTGGATGCTCAATTACTCTAATCCAGCGGCGATCGTGGCAGAAGCGACTCAAAAATTACGTCCTAAAGCAAAAATCATCAATATATGTGATATGCCAGTGGGAATTGAAGAGCGTATGGCTCAAGCTATCGGCTTAGCTTCACGCAAAGAAATGGTCGTACGCTACTATGGCTTGAATCATTTTGGTTGGTGGACGGATATCCGAGATACAGAAGGAAATGATTTGATGCCTAAAATTCAAGAATATGTTAGTCAGTTTGGTTACGCTCTACCATCGGAATCTCAAGAATCACAACAAACCGATGCAAGTTGGAAACATACATTTATGAAAGCAAAAGAAGTATATGACATTGACCCAACTACTCTTCCTAACACTTATTTGAAATATTACTTTTATCCGCAAGATGAAGTAGCGCACACCAACCCAGAGTTTACGCGTGCAAATGAAGTGATGATTGGACGCGAAAAACAAGTATTTAATGAATGTGATCGTATCACTAATAGTGGTTCAGCAGAAAATACGATACTGGAAATCGATGAACATGCTAGCTATATCGTTGATTTAGCACGAGCAATTGCCTATAACACTCATGAAAGGATGTTGCTGATCGTACCTAATAACGGAGCTATCGAGAATTTTGATGAGTCGGCGATGGTAGAAATACCCTGTATAGTTGGCAGCAATGGACCAGAACCATTGATACAAGGAAAGATACCACGCTTCCAAAAGGGATTGATGGAACAACAAGTAGCTGTCGAAAAATTAGTAGTCGAAGCTTGGGAAGAAAGGTCTTATCAGAAATTATGGCAAGCACTGACATTATCAAAGATTGTTCCAAACGCAAAAATTGCAAAAGATCTATTGGATGATCTGGTGAGTGTAAACCAAGAATACTGGCCTGAATTGAAATAGCAGTATCCCAAATACATCGTGGTCCTCCTCTATTAAAAAATAGTTTCATGTTATTGCATATACTAATAATAGAGGAGGAATCGTATGGAACTAGAAAAATTGATTCATCAACATGCAGAAAAATTAAGCGAACTAGACCGAGGAATCTTGAACTTTATTTTATCGGATCCTAGCTTGATACAAAATTTGAAAATAACTGACTTAGCGGAGAGACTTTATGTCTCAAAATCTTCCATTATGAGAACAACTAAGAAATTGGGATTTTCTGGTTATTCTGAGTTCAAATATTTTTTACGACATGTAAAAAATAAAGAAAATGGACTTAGAACATAAGAAGACATTTTTGAAAAACAACTGGAAGATATCCAGCAGACGCTTCATTATATGAAGGCTGTCAACTTAAAGCCAATCCTTCAATGCTTAGACCGAAGTAAGATGATCTATTGCTATGCAACGGGATTTTCACAAAAGAAAGTAATTGATGAGTTTTATAAAATGATGCTAGGTATAGGAAAGAGAGTAATGGTATTGCCAAATAAGACGGAGTTTGATATGGCCATGCCACTAATAACATTAGAAGATATGGTCATTATTGTTTCTTTGAGCGGTGAAACACATGAGGTCAAAGAAAATCTGACTGCCTTTGAATTACAGAAAATTCCAGTTTTGACCATTACTGCAGCTGGAGATAATTATTTCGCACGCCATAGTACTTATCATTTAAATTATTATTGTAATTGCTTTATCCTTGGAAAAGAAAATAAACCATTTCAATCATTGATCAGCTTGAGTTGCTTAGCAGATTATTTAGTTCGTGCTTATGGTGTATATACGCTGAGAGAGGAGAGCTAGATGAGAAGAGACAGGATAGAAGGACTCTGGAAACACATTTTACTTGGTTATTGGATAGCCGCAGCTTTCCTTTTTTATTTCTATGCTATATTAATGACGATCAGAATGAATGGAATGATACACGAAGCTTTTTTCCATAATCCATATATCGCTCTTGGGTCCTTATTTCCTTTTTTAATGTTATTTCAAGCAAGTATTCTTTATTTTTTAGAAAAAAGAACAATTGAAACCAGCTTGTTAAGAATATACCTACAATTTACGGTTGTCCAACAAGTTATAACAGGAAATTTAATAGGAGCTCTTTTAGCTTTTCTCTATGTAAGAAGTTTAAAAAAATGTGGGAAGAAGTCCACTATATACAGCAAAGTACTAGTTTTATCTAGCACAATTTTTATAGGAACCATTAGTCTGCTAGCAATATTTTTGCTTTTACGAATGAGTTAATAAGTTGGTTCCCCATTTTTAATTTAAAATAGAAAGATAAGAGAAAAAGTTTAACACGATATATGAATTTGTAAATTAATGGAATCTTCTATAGTGAACATAAATAGAGTGTATCTTCTTTGATAAATACCATAAAAAAGCGTGACAAGCAACCATTATTAGATTGCTTGTCATAACATTGATAAGAGTATCCAATTGAAGAGAATGATTAGGAGAAAGGGTCTCCGTACTTTTCATAGTAATCATAGTATCCAAGTTTGTATAGACGAATCGTTTTTTGTCTTATTTCTTCTGTTTCAAAATGGACTGCTTGAAGAATCAAATCTGTGAATTCTATAGGAGCTGTTCCATTCGCGGTAATCAAGTTATGATCTTTCACAGCTTGTTGTTCTATAAAATCTTCTTTATTTTGATAATTTTCCGATTCTAACCAAGGAAATTGCGCATTTCCGGTGTGTTTGTAACCTTGCAATAATCCGCTCTGTGCTAAATAATCAACTGCCCCACAAATAGCAGCTACTGGTACGCCTGTTTTTAAAAATTTATCGATTATTAAATGTAAATGGTGGTTTTCTATGTCCCATGAATTACCACCAATCATAATAAAGAGGTCAATTTTTTCAGGTATTTGTTCGATTAAATAATCGATGTTTGTTTTTAGCCCTCCAATGGAAGTGACCTCTGATTGGATAGAAGCAGTTTTATTTTGCCATCCCTCATTTTGGTTTAGTGTGCTAGTAATATAAGCACCTTCCCAATCGGCATAATCCTCTAATAGAAACGTAATCGCAGTTTTCATTTTCAAGCTCTCCTTTATTATCTATGACAAGGACAACAGTTCTTAATATATAGACATTCATTAAATTTGGATAGCGACAGAGGAAACAACAATTCTTAAGTTTTAGACAGAGTACATAGGCAGCCAACTTTATTTACTAGCATTATAACATTTTGCATACGTGGATGACAAAGAACCAGCTGCCTTAACGTTACTGTCTATGAAAGAATCTTAGATTGAGTCAGAAAGTCTACTATTGATTCTATTCTGCGAATCTATTCGAATTAAAAAGACACTCTCGGAAAGTTTCTTCGTTTGATGGAAAAATTGAGTACCAAAAGAGAAAAAATAAATGGTCTTCTAGGTAGCGGCTCTGACTAGCTTCTCTATTTATTAGAATACAATCTAAAAAAAACTGGAAGGTAAAAAGTATTTATAAAAACGAAACAATAAAACGTGTCAAACACTCAGCATGAGATATATAACCATGTAACCAGTTCATTAAGAAAATAGTGAAAGCCACAGAAAATAAAGTTTCTGCGTACATTCATATCCCATTTTGCGAGCATATCTGATATTACTGTGACTTAAATGTTAATATGGTTAAAATGACTGTTATATTTTTTATATAAATATCGTATAATTAGTATGAATATAGAAGAAGGAAAGAAGGTGCAATCTTGGAACCTAAAGACAAGTATTTAGATTACGCTAGGGTCAATAAAGATAAATTTATTGAAACAATCATCAATGGGAAAATCCCTGACGATGAAAAAGATGCGGTATTCATGGCCGGAAGCCCAGGAGCAGGTAAAACAGAGGTTGCACTAGGTTTATCTGAAAATTATGACAACCATGTTGTGATTGATGCGGACTATTTTAGAACACAATTTCCAGAATACAATGGAAAGAACTCAAGTGTTTTTCAGAAAGCTTCTTCTTGGTTAGTTGAACAATCATTAAAATATGTACTGGAACATGGCTATTCTTTCATATTAGATGCTACTTTTGCTATCCTTAGTGCAGAGAAAAATATTATTCGAGCCCTTAAAAATAACTTTCGCGTTACGATTTTCTATGTTTACCAAGATCCCAAAGTTGCATGGGATTTCACTCGAAAACGTGAATTAGCAGAAGGACGTCATGTTCCAAAAGAAACGTTTATCAATGCGTTTTTTAAGTCAAGAGAGAATATTGAAAAAGTCAAAGATAGACATCCTGAAGTAGTCCTTCACATAATGATTAAGGATTATCAAAACGACATTTCTGAAGTGCATTATGCAGCAGATAATATTCAATTAGTACTACCCATACAATATACTTCAAAAGAGTTGGAGGAGGAATTACATGACTGAGAAAGAACAAGTACAACAAATCGTGAAGAAGTATAATAAAAGTATCGCTGATTTATCAGAAAACGCCTCAGCGAAAGAATTTAAAACAGTAATGAAGTACGTAGCAGATGAAGCAAATCGTAAGCAGAGGAAATTAGTTGGGTTGGATAAATAAATTTTTAAACCATATCCTTGTAAAGTTGAGTTTTTTATTTTAATGAACTAAGACTATTAAATAGATAATTATTGTAACTTAAAAACACAGCTAACAATTAGTTGTGTTTTTTTATTAGGTCTACTTTACTGGTATAAAAGGAACTAGCTATTTTTTCAATATTTCTAAACCTTTCCATATGTAACTTTTACCAAATTATTCGCCATAAAATTTTATAATTGAATCACCCATTGTTTTACCTAAGTTGTATTTAAGTAATAAGCGGTGTTTTTTACATAAGAAGACCTCGGGTATTTTTTAGTCTGATTGGCTCTGATATACCTATAAAGAATGCGCTAAGATAAGAATAGTAAAAGTTAACATAAATGAGGTATAATAATGATGTTTTTATATATTATAGATAACTTGAACATAAAATGAGTCAGGGTATCTAATGCCAATTATATTGATATCATTAGGAGCTACGTTGCTATGAATTCAACATTGATTACTAAGAAAGAATTACTAAAAAAATTAGATATTTCTACTGGTGTATTAGCTGATTTAATTAGAAATGGCATGCCAAGAGAGGGAGAAATGTTTAATCTTGATAAGATTATTGCATGGAGAGAAAATTGGTCTAAAAACATATTAGGTGAGTTAGAAGTTGGTAGAGTATATACTAACAAAGAAATTTCGGAGAAGTTTAAATGTTCCGAACAAGGTGGAATGAGAAGATCTCATCAAACTAATACTCTTGTATTGTTTAGTGATCAGACAGGAAGTAATGTTTATAAAGATAAGTGGTTAAATGGTATTTTACAATATACCGGTATGGGGCTAAAAGGGGATCAAGTATTAGATAAGAATCAAAATAAAGTTTTAGCCAATTCAAAAAGTAATTTTGTAAAGATTCATTTATTTGAAACATTTAAACCAAAAGAACACACGTATTTGGGAGAAGTATATTTAGCAGGACAAATATATACTGATAATGAAAAAGATAGTTCGGGTAACAGAAGAAAAGTATATAAATTTCCTTTAGCTTTAATAAATCAAGAGCAATTGATTGAAGATAAAGACATATATAATCAGGAAAAAAGCCAAACTAGGCATGTTCATAATTTATCTGATACTAAATTAGAAGAAGAAGCAAGAAAAATTAGTAGTTATAACAAAAAAATGGCTGCAAAATATGTTAACAAAGAGGAGTTTTTCTTCTCAAAAACAAAAGTATATAAACGTAATCCCTTCGTATCTGAATATGTTAAACGACTTGCAAAAGGTATTTGTCAACTTTGCCAAGAAAAAGGACCATTTATAAAAGACGGTGTACCTTATTTACATTGTCACCACATAGAATATTTGTCGCAAGGTGGAAAAGATGTGATTGAAAACTGTATCGCGTTATGCCCCAATTGTCATGCTAGAATTCATGAACTTGAGTTACCTGATGATAAAGAAAAATTGCTGAAGATCGTTGAAAAAAGAGAAAATAGCTTTTCTAAAATACCGTAATTTATTTTTATGGGACAAATAAGCTAATGGGAGCTATGCCTTCTATGTGAAACTTAGTTCTATGACAAGTAACAAAGTATTTCTAGTTCATTTCTCCAGTAAATTCCAAATACTGGAGGATTCTTTTTTGTAGTGCTGCCTTTCTCAGGAAAAAGTAGTTGGCTACTTCGTCAAAATTTCTAAATTTTTTTAACGCATAAGGAAGTGCTCGAACATTCGCCATGAGGATGCTGACACTTACATTTGCACGAAGTTCTTTTTCACAGTTTTCTAGCAAGTAAATTTTTTTAAATTTCATATCAAAAAAAGCATGAGATTCTTCAAGGGTATATCCCTATAAAGTGGAATAGCTCATGCATTTTTATATTGTTCGAAAGTTCAATCTTCCTTTCACAAAAAAATAATTTTTTTATGATCAAACAAATTAATACTCTTGTTATTAATTTACAATAAAAAGTGATATATAACTTTGTGAAGGGAGACAATAAATTGGTTCTAAAATTTTTACAGAAGTTAAATGGAAAATCGAGTCAGCCAGAAGATGAAACAGAGATTCAAGAAATTATCCCAGAAGAAAAAAAGGGATTAGAAGAAGTATCATTTGCACTAAATAATGATGAAAAAATTGTCGTAGATTTCGTAAGCGATATGGATAGGGATTTTGGAAGTAGCATTCGAGATCGAGTGAGACAAGGGGATCATTTTGAGAGATTTTTAGCTGCGGTGTTTCGGTTGGCTGGGTATGAAGTTGAAATTACTAAAAAAAGGTATAAAAAAGACAAGCGTGTCTATACTGGCGATGGTGGCGTGGATTTGATTTTAACTAAAGAAAATGAGCGTATAGCGGTTCAAGCAAAATCAAAGCGCTTAAATAGCACGAAAGAGGAGCGATTAATCACTGATAATGACGTAAAAATTTTTGCAGGAATATCTGATAAAAACTGGACTAAAAAGATGTTTATCACTTCGTCTTTTTTTAATAGTTATGCTTATAAACAAATAGCTGAAAATGAAAAAGCACATAAAATCGAGTGGTATGGCAGATATGAACTTTTAAAACTGTTAAATCAGTTAATTCCAGAGACGATGCTGAAATATCAAGTATTGAGTTCGTTGCCTAAAAATATAAAAATTTGTCCTAAATGTAACAAAGGAGTTATGATACTACGGCAGAATGGAACAACCGGGCAATACTTTAATGCTTGTGCAGCTTATTGTGGTCATACAGAGAGTATTAAGAAGTATTGAAATGACAACACTATTTAAAGTATCAAGCATTACTCCAAATAACGAAGTACTTCTAGTCCATTTCTATAGTAATATTTTTTAAATAACCTATACGCTTCTTCAGAAGTATATCCTCCAGTAAATTCCAAGTACTGGAGGATTCTTTTTCGTAGGGCTGCCTTGCTCATGAAAAAGTAATTGGCTACTTCGTCAAAATGTCTGAACTTTTTTAACGCATAGGGTAGTGCTCGATCATTCGCCATGAGGATGCTGGCACCTATATTTGCTCGAAGTTCTTTTTCGTAGTCCTCTGGCAGGTAAGTATCTTCTAAAATCATATCAGAAAATGCATGAGCTTCTCCAAGATAGGGGACGTCCCTATAATAATGGATGATCTCATGCATTTTTGTAAAATTTTTGCGTTCGAGCATTAAATGTTGATTGGTGGTAATAATGATTTCGCCATGAACTTTTGTAATAGAACCAAGCATTTTCTTACTTAAGTTATCTTTGAAGTCGTAATCGATGAATTCTACATCTTCTACTTCATTCAGATAATTCTCAATGTCGTAGCATTTTACATGTTCCATTTTCTTTGAACAGTAATAACTAACTTCTTCTGAGAGTTCATTTGCAAGGTCTGCAGCTTCAAAATAAAGTTCTTCAGAAATCACATTCAATCCGATAATTCTCCTGGCTATTTTTTATTTTTCTTTGCTTTTGCACGTTGAACTAAAAAATCCATATATTCATTTAATTCTTCTTCCAGTTCTTCAATATCTTCTACTTCCATATCTTCTACTTCCATATCTGCAGTATTCAATCTGAAGTGAGAAAGGATACTGTCTCCAAGCTGATCTTCTTCGCTGCGTTTTGGAGGAGTTGGATCAGAGGTTCTATTTAGTAGAAAATCTGTAGAAACATTGAAGAAATCTGCTATTACTGTGACTAGCTGATAATTCGACAACAAGGTAATTAAATTTGGATTTTTTAAAATTTAAACTGTTTTTTTATAGAATATAAAAATAGTAACGATTATGAGTCTAAAACATCTTTTTAAGATGCTATAAAATATTAAACTTGTTATTAATTTATAGTTATGTTGTCTTTATAAGGCAAATTTAAATTTTGGAGGATTCATAATGAAAAAGAAATATTTGGACTTAAAAATGTGGATTAGTGTAATAGCAGTAACTTTTGTTTTGTCCGTAGTAGCAACAAGTGGGAGTATGATTATTTCAGCTAATGAGTTGATTCTAGATGAAACTCAGAATAGTGAAAGCAATTTTAGTTCTGAAGACTTGTCAGTTTATTACTCGGAAGAAAAAAAGAATTCCGAACTAGCCCTTGAAAAAATCAAGGAAGAATATGGAGATGTTCAACCTAAATTTAACGAAAACGGAGAAATATTATTAACACCTGAAGATGAATTAAGAATGGAACAAGCAATCAATCAGTATTTAGCAATGATTGGATTCAATCCAAGAATGCGAGGCGTAGGGAAAAATTGGTGGAACTCAACTGGTTTTGTGGCTGGTGTCATTGATGTAGGGTTAATAGCGATTGGACTATGGACGACTGGTGGGAGTGTCTCAGCCGTTAGAACATTATTAAGAAACAATAGAACAAATATAACTAGAATGGTTGAAAGACAAATTTTAGCTAAAATTGGTATTGGAGTAAGTGGTCTATTAAATAGTATGTTCAATATTGCACTTACAATTGCAAGTACATCAGTCGGGGGAGTCTTAGCAGAAGGGTTGGACCGTGCTGATGGAAAGAACGACAATTATATTTTAGCATAACAGGAGTATACTTGGATGCGAAGAAAAACAAAAGAAAAAATCAATCATTTGATCAATATTGGCATATTCTGTTCGATTATTATGGCTATTTTCTCGGTCATTTTACTTCTTCAAAAAAGATATTTTTGGGCATTTTTGAGTATGATTGGAATGATGGTTGGTATTGCTTCTTTTTGGAATTTAAAAAAAGAAATGAAGTCGATTGAAGAAGCTGGTTTTCATGATAATAATTGAATGCTTCGTTAAGCAAAAACAGGATTTGTTGTTATAAGCGATGACCTTGATCGAGTAGATGGAAGAAATGATAATTATCTTTGGGCATAGCGCTAGACAAGTTTAAAATTCAAATGGATGAGGAGCTATAAGTGACAATAGGAGAAAATTTGAATTTTTTAGGTAGAATACTGCTAGGAGTATTGAGTGTGTGCTGCTTTATCATTGGCACACGATTTCTCTTGAAAGTAAAAACAATTGTTCGTTTCAATTTAGGAAAAGAAATGTCAAAAACAGACTATATAAAGGTAGAAACATATTTAAAAAAATATAAGCTATTTGTTTTTTGGTGCTTTGTGTTTCTTGCGATAAGTTTAATTTTGGTGTGTTTAAAAAAACTACCCTTCTTCTGAGAGTTCATTTGCAAGGTCTGCAGCTTCAAAATAAAGTTCTTCAGAAATCACATTCAATCCAATAATTCTTCTGACTTTTTTATTGGTTAAAAAAATGGAAAAATCTCAAAATAAGCTAAGTAAATCATACAAAATTGACATCTTGTCTCTTTTGTATTACAATGTGATACAAAAGGGAGGCGATAATATGGCTATGATTACGGTTCGTGTGAGTGATGCCGAAAAAGAATGGCTTTCTTATATGGCGGAATTTTATGGGATTACTTTATCTGAGCTTCTAAAAACCTATTCGATGGAACAACTAGAAGATGAATACGATCGTCAAACGGCTGAAATTGCCCATAAACATTGGGTAGAAAGTGGAAAAACAACAGTATCCATGGAAGAAATCCTTCATGAATTTGGAGGGTTGGAATGACCTACCGTTTAGAATTCACGCCTGAAATTCAGAAACAACTTCGTAAAATGGACAAGCATCAAGCGACGCTGATTGTTCGATGGCTGTATCAACATATTGATGGTATTGACGATCCGAGAAAATTCGGAAAAGGATTGACCGCTAATCGTTCAGGACAATGGCGTTATCGAATTGGCAAATATCGTGTGTTGGTAGAGATAGAAGATGATCAAATGGTTGTTATCGCTATTCAAGTGGGACACCGAAGAAACATCTATGATTAAGAGACTATTTATTTTTACAAAAAAATAATAATAGGAATCTAGTTAAAACTCTTGAAGTGAGAGATTTAACTAGTTTTTTTATGAATAAAGGAAGGACAAGATTGTTTAGGAGGAATCATGAACGTAAAAAAAATCATCCAAGAAGTCGATTCTTGGATTTTTTAGTGGATTTGTTTGCCAAATACGTTTAGTATGCGTATATGAGAGGTTGTAAGCAAAGCGTTGTGACCTGAGCACTTAAGGAAGAATCTGTGAAAATAGCTTTTCATATTTTTGCAGATTTTGAGTTAATGCCGAAGGTCAGCTTTGTGAACACCGTTTATCGAGAGGTTGTGAAAGCCACATGTAGCTCCGATGACAACAAGCAAGCATTTTTGGAACTAGACTTCTTAGATTATAAACATGCGGCTTATTTCAAGGAGCTGGTGCTTGAACACCGTTTAAAGAAGGTCGAAAACAGGTACGACTTTTCGACGTAAGGAGAAAGAATTTCAATGATAGAAACAAATAATCCCGCAGAAAATAAGGTTTCTGCGTACATTCATATCCCATTTTGCGAGCATATCTGCTATTACTGTGACTTTAATAAAGTTTTTTTAGAAGGGCAACCGGTAGATGAGTATGTGGAAATGCTGCTGAATGAAATGAGATTAATGCTGGAAAGTCATCCGACAGCGAATTTGGAAACACTTTATGTAGGGGGCGGAACACCAACCTCTTTATCTGCTAAACAACTTGATCGATTGTTATCAGGAGCTAGAGAGGTCTTGCCTTTCCAGGATGGTAAAGAGTTTACTGTAGAAGCGAATCCTGGCGATTTGACCCGTGAAAAGCTTCAAGTGATGAAAAACTATGGCGTCAATCGGTTATCCATGGGAGTTCAGACATTTGACAATCGCTTATTGAAAAAAATTGGACGTAAACACACCGCAGAAGATGTGTATCAAACGATGCAATTTTTAGAAGCAGAAAATTTTACCAATGTAAGCATCGATTTGATTTATGCGTTACCGGGACAAACACTAGAAGGGTATCGGGATACTTTGGAAAAAGCTTTGGCTTTGGATCTGCCTCACTATTCTTTGTACTCATTGATCCTAGAAAACAAAACAATGTTCATGAACTGGGTACGACAAGGAAGACTCGAATTGCCTGATCAGGAAACGGAAACTAGAATGTTTGAAGAGACCATTGAAGCAATGGAAAAGCATGGACGTCACCAATATGAAATAAGTAACTTTGGGCTTTCCGGACACGAGTCGCAGCATAACTTGATGTATTGGAACAATGACCATTATTTTGGGTTTGGAGCAGGAGCTAGCGGTTATCTTGGAAATATTCGTTACCGTAACAAAGGACCAATCCAACACTATTTACGTCCATTACGAGTCAATGAACGCCCGGTATTGGAAGAAGAAAAGTTGACACGAAAAAATCAAATAGAAGAAGAAATGTTCTTGGGGCTAAGAAAAAAAACTGGGATTGCTAAAAAACACTTCTATGATCGCTATCAACAAACGATTGAATCGGTGTACGGAGATGTGTTGATGAAGTTAGAGGAAGAAGGGTTACTTGTTAATGAAGAAGACCGTATTTATTTGACACCTAGAGGGACTTTTTTGGGAAACAATGTGTTTGAGCGTTTTTTGTTTGAAAAATAGTTTAAAGAATATTTGTTTTTTATCGGAATTTAAATAAAAAAAGTTCAAAAATACAATAAAGAACTATTGAAACGTTGATATAACTGAGTTTATAGCAATTTCTCAGAATTAGCACTCTGGACGATAGAGTGCTAAAAAAAGAAGTCTTTCTCTTGACAGGAGAAGGGCTTCTTGCTATATTTATAAGTGGATTAGCACTTAGAATCTATGAGTGCTAATGAGAGGTGAGGAAGATGTTAACAAAGCGACAAAACGACATTTTACGTCTGATCATCCAACACTATACGAGTAGTGGCGTGCCCGTTGGTTCCAAAACATTGATGTCTGAGGGAGTCAAGGCCAGTTCAGCAACGATTCGCAATGATATGAAGGCATTAGAAGATGAAGGGTTGCTGTTGAAGACTCACTCTTCTTCTGGGCGGATTCCATCTGCTTTAGGCTATCGTTATTATGTGGATCATTTGTTAAAACCTGCTCGTGTAGCAGAAGATGATCTGCTGCTGATACGTCAGTCTTTAGGTAGAGAATTTCACGAGATCAATGAGATCATTAAGCAATCTGCTGAGATCTTATCTGAGCTGACAAGTTATACGACTTTTTCGTTGGGACCTGAAATAAAAGACCGCCGATTAACAGGCTTTCGTATCGTACCCTTGAATAATCGACAGATCATTGCGATTGTCGTGACAGATATGGGAAATGTAGAAAGCCAAGTGTTCACTCTTCCCGAATACATGGGAAGTCAGGAACTAGAAAAAATGGTGCAAATTGTAAACGACCGTCTAGTCGGGGATCCTCTGATGACGGTGTACCATAAACTACGTACAGAGATTCCGATGATTCTTCATAAATATTTCCAGACGACAGAAGGGATGTCCCAGTTGTTTGACACCGTTCTTGGTCATGTATTTGAAGAAAAAGTTTATGTCAGTGGACAAATGAATCTCTTGGATTATGAGCCCCGTCAAGATCTTGATCAGTTTAAATCGATGTTTTCTTTTATGAAAGACTCCGATGGACTTACACAAATGATCACTCCGATGGATAGTAATATTCATATCAAGATCGGTGCTGAATTAGGTAATGATTTATTGCAGAATATGAGCATGATTCAAGCAAGTTACGAGATAGATGGTCATGGAAGAGGTACAATAGCCTTGTTGGGGCCGACTAGTATGCCTTATTCTCGGATGTTTGGTCTAGTGGATGTTTATCGAAGAGAACTAGCAGCTAAGCTTGCTGATTACTATCGATCACTTGACTTGTCAAACTCGTAATGTGAATAACGAAGCTATTTGCAGCTGATCGTTCTCTCTTTCTTAATAAGAGCAATCAAACAGCTGACTGAATAATGAAAGGAAGACTGTATCGTGAAAGAAAATCAAGAAGAACTAGATAAAGAAATGACAGATGCTCAACCAGAACCGGAAATCGATGTCGAAGCTGCAGAAGATTCAGGCATTTCAGAAGTTGAAGCGGAAGAATTCGAATCAGCAAAATTAAAAGCTGAATTAGAAGAAATGGAAGATAAATATTTGCGAGCTCGTGCGGAAATCGCAAATATGGCAAATCGAGGAAAAAATGAACGTGAGCAATTACAAAAATACCGTTCACAAGATTTAGCCAAAAAATTGCTTCCATCAATTGACAATCTGGAACGTGCATTAGCCACCGAAGTGTCAGATGATCAAGGAGCAAGCTTGAAAAAAGGCGTGGAAATGGTCTTGGAAAGTTTACGTAACGCACTGGAAGAAGAAGGAATAGAGAAAATCCCTGCTAAAGGAGAATCCTTTGATCCTAATCTTCATCAAGCAGTACAAACTGTTCCAGCGACTGAAGATACACCAGCTGATACGATTGTAGAAGTACTACAAGAAGGCTATAAATTACATGATCGCGTGTTAAGACCAACTATGGTCATTGTTGCACAATAATTGTGCGGATATAAAACTTACACTTTCAATTAAAGAAGGAGACGTTAATTATGAGTAAAATTATCGGTATTGACTTAGGTACGACTAACTCTGCAGTAGCAGTACTAGAAGGAAACGAAGCAAAAATCATCGCTAACCCAGAAGGAAACCGTACAACACCTTCTGTTGTATCATTCAAAAATGGAGAAATCCAAGTAGGGGAAGTGGCAAAACGTCAAGCTGTGACAAACCCAAATACGATTTCATCAATCAAACGCCATATCGGTGAAGCTGGTTACAAAGTAGATGTAGAAGGCAAATCATACACACCTCAAGAAATCTCAGCAATGATTCTTCAATATATCAAAGGATTTGCAGAAGATTACTTAGGTGAAAAAGTCGAAAAAGCAGTTATTACTGTACCAGCTTACTTTAACGATGCACAACGTCAAGCAACAAAAGATGCTGGTAAAATCGCTGGTTTAGAAGTAGAACGTATCGTCAATGAACCAACTGCAGCTGCTCTTGCTTATGGTTTGGATAAAACAGATCGTGACGAAAAAATCTTAGTATTCGACCTTGGTGGTGGTACTTTTGACGTATCAATCCTTGAATTAGGAGATGGTGTCTTTGATGTATTGTCAACAGCTGGTGACAACCATCTAGGTGGGGATGACTTTGATAACAAAATCATCGACTACATGGTAGCAGAATTCAAAAAAGAAAACAGCATTGACTTATCTCAAGACAAAATGGCGTTACAACGCTTGAAAGATGCTGCTGAAAAAGCGAAAAAAGATTTATCTGGCGTATCAAGCACACAAATCAGCTTACCATTTATCACAGCTGGTGAATCTGGACCATTGCACTTGGAAATGACATTGACACGTGCAAAATTTGATGAATTAACAGCTGACTTAGTAGAACGTACGAAAGTACCAGTACGTCAAGCACTAAAAGATGCAGGTCTATCACAATCAGAAATCGACGAAGTTATTTTGGTCGGTGGATCTACTCGTATCCCTGCAGTTGTAGAAGCAGTACGTAAAGAAACAGGAAAAGAACCAAACAAATCAGTTAACCCTGATGAAGTAGTTGCGATGGGTGCTGCTATCCAAGGCGGCGTGATCACTGGTGATGTAAAAGATGTTGTTTTACTTGACGTTACGCCATTGTCATTAGGCATCGAAACAATGGGCGGTGTATTCACTAAATTGATTGACCGCAATACAACGATCCCAACAAGTAAATCACAAGTGTTCTCAACTGCAGCAGATAATCAACCAGCAGTAGATATCCATGTATTACAAGGTGAACGCCCAATGGCTGCTGACAACAAAACACTAGGAAGATTCCAATTGACAGATATTCCAGCAGCTCCTCGTGGTATCCCACAAATCGAAGTAACATTCGATATTGATAAAAACGGGATTGTAAATGTATCTGCGAAAGATCTAGGTACACAAAAAGAACAAAAAATCACGATTAAATCTTCTTCAGGTCTAACAGACGAAGAAATCGAACGTATGGTAAAAGATGCAGAAGCAAACGCTGAAGCAGATAAAGCTCGTAAAGAGGAAGTTGACCTACGTAATGATGTAGACGCATTGCTATTTTCTGTGGACAAAACATTGAAAGAATTAGAAGGCAAAGTGGACGAAGAAGAAGTGAAAAAAGCAGAAACAGCTCGCGATGAATTGAAAGCCGCTGTTGAAGCAAACAACATCGAAGAAATGAAAACTAAACGCGATGCATTGAACGAAATCGTTCAAAACTTGACTGTTAAACTATACGAACAAGCGGCACAACAACAAGCTCAAGAAAACCCAGAAGCAGCTCAAGGCGGAGCAGATGATGTCGTTGATGCTGATTTTGAAGAAGTCGATGGCGACGATAAATAATCAGTTCACTGAATTTCGAGAGAAGGCCAAAGTTGCTACTTTGGCTTTTTCTTTTGAAAAATAGTTTGAAGTATCGGTTTTTGTTTCAAACAAAATATGATATGATAACAAGCGACGTGAAAATGATGAGAACCAATAGGAGGAAAGCCTATGGCAACAAAACGTGATTATTATGAAGTCTTAGGGCTCTCAAAAGGAGCATCAGAAGATGAAATAAAGAAAGCTTATCGTAAGCTTTCAAAAAAATACCATCCTGATATCAATAAAGAACCTGATGCGGAAGAAAAATTCAAAGAAGTATCAGAAGCTTATGAAATTTTAAGTGATCCGCAAAAACGCGCTGCATATGACCAATACGGGCATGCAGGTACAGATCCAAATTACGGTGCTGGTGGAGCTGGTGGCGGATTTGGTGGATTCGGCGGCTTCTCTGGCGGCGGATTCGGTGGTTTTGAAGATATATTCGATTCTTTCTTTGGAGGGGGAGGTCGTTCAGTCGATCCCAATGCGCCTCGTCAAGGAGCTGATTTGCAATATACGGTCGACTTATCTTTTGAAGAAGCAATTTTTGGCGTAGAGAAAGAAATCAAGTACAATCGAGAAGAGATCTGTCATACTTGTGGCGGAAATGGGGCAAAACCAGGTACGCAACCAACTACTTGTCATAAATGCCATGGTGCAGGTACGATCAATGTAGAACGTCAAACACCGCTTGGACGAGTGATGAGTCGTCAAACTTGTGATGTTTGTCATGGGACAGGAAAAGAAATCAAAGAACCTTGTCCAACATGTCATGGCTCAGGTCATGAGAAGAAAGCTCACTCAGTCAAAGTGAATGTACCTGCTGGGGTAGAAGAAGGACAACAAATGCGTTTAGCTGGTCAAGGAGAAGCCGGAGAAAACGGCGGACCATTTGGTGATTTGTATGTGGTCTTCCGTGTAGAAGAAAGTGATATCTTTGATCGTGAAGGTTCTGAAATTTACTATGAATTGCCTTTAAGTTTTGTACAAGCAGCTTTGGGGGATGAAGTCCAAGTACCAACTGTCCATGGAGATGTGAAACTGAAGATTCCTGCTGGTACACAGACAGGTACGAACTTCCGTTTACGTGGAAAAGGCGCTCCAAAGTTACGTGGTGGTGCAACAGGCGACCAACATGTCAAAGTAAAACTGATCACGCCGAAAAATCTAAATGAACAACAAAGAGAAGCGTTACGTGCATTCGCTGAAGCTGGCGGCATCAAAGTAGAAGAACAACAAGAAGATGGTTTCTTCGATAAATTCAAAGATGCTTTTGGCGGGAAAAAGCGGAAGTAGCTTTTCTAGTAAAAAACACAAGTGTCAAAAAGACTTACCAAAATTTTCTATTTCTAGAAAAAATTGGTAAGTCTTTTATTTTTTTATGTATTAACACTTAGTAATGCTAGTTTTCAATAGCGTTTATTAGGGCGAGGAAAAAGGAATCTAGGAAATGAAAGAAGGGGATGGCTATCACTTTCTATATTGATAAAAAGTTGATAATGAGCCATTACTATATTTTGGTAAAATATGAATAGATAAAAAACTCGATTAGTTGAATTAGTTCATTTTGATTGAAGAAATTAAAAAAGTATATGTAGGAGTACATGGTAATGGTGGTTCTACATGGTACTAATCTATTCAGGAGTTTGTCTATGAAACTTATTGATTTTTCTAAACGATTTGGGCAAAAAGTCTTATTTGTTCATCTGTCATTCACATTTGATCAAAATAAAATCTATTATCTTTATGGGGATAATGGCATTGGCAAAACCACTTTATTTCGCTGCATTGTCGGTATTGATAGCTACTCGGGAACGATTGAAAAAACAGGTAGTTGTTTTTGTGTTTTTGACTCTACCCCGTTTTACTTGAATCTAACTGGGTTGGATAATCTGATTTTACTGACAAAAAATCGGCAAATAAAAGAACTAATCTCTAAACAAAAAATCGATTTTTTACCCCTTTCATTTTTATCGTATGTGAAAGTTAAGAACTATTCTCTGGGAGAAAAAAAGATACTTTCGCTGCTATTGCTATTGTTGCTTGCGCCCCGAGTTGTTTTATTAGATGAAGTGTTGAATGGATTAGATCAAAAGAATCGAAAAGTGCTACTTTATTGCTTGGTTCAGCTGAAAAAAGAAGCTACTGTCATCTTAAGTGGTCATGAAGAATATTACTTGGAATTGGCTGATGAGTTATTAAATGTAAAAAACGGAAAAATAGAACCTATCACATCCGAGGATCTACGCAGCTTTTTTATTTCAACAAAAAGGAGGTAAAAATGCTTTTTGAATTTTATTATCAAAGACGTTCGAAAATATTTTACCTTTTTCTTTCAGTAATATTGTTGCTTTCTACTTTGATGTTCGTTTCTCAAATAATGCTCATTCAAAGTCATCTTCGTCATTTCCAATATTATGTAGAGGAAGCCTTGGCAAGGGGTGAAACGATCCAAGAAATACTTGAACAACCTTTTTCTATCAGTATGAACCAAAATACTGAAATAGTTGACAATCCGTTGAAATATCATTACGTTGCTTATCATTCCAGTTTTGCTGCTTTAAATGTCCAAAACGGGGTCAATCAATTATTGTCTTCTTCGTTTTTTGTTCTCTTTCCTTTTTTTTCGGGGGTATACGGGATAGTAATAGCAAATGCAGATATCAAATACCATACAATGAAAATCAGGCGCTGTTTGGATTCTCAATGGCAAATCAATCGTCATAAGATAGGAGCGGGGTTTCTTAGTTTGACTATTTTTATACTTGCTTCTCTCAGTTTATTTTTGACGTTGCAGTCTTTTTCAAGATTTTTTGTTCAGGCTGACAAATCGACACAAATCGATGAAGCGTTAATTAGGCAAATATCTTATCTTGAGAAAGCGCCGCTTCAATTGAGTGTCCTATTGGGGTTCGCATTTCTTTCCTTTTTAGTTTGTTATTATTTTACAACAGTCGTAAAGAATTCTTTCATCAGTCTATGTCTCTTAGGAAGCTATTTTCTTTTTTTGCCACCACTAGGAAAATATGATCTCAAGAATATTTTGTTATATCTATATCCTAAAATATTTAATACAAACGCTTCAACTTTTAGGATAAATTCGGGAACGAGGGTTGAGTTTGGTATGCTCCATGTGTGCATTCTATGTGGGGTGATTGTTCTATATGTATACTTGATGGAATTTGTGCAACAAAAATATAGTGTTATCACGGAAAAATAAAAAGGCTGAAACATAAGTCAAGTAAACAGGTCTCCAAGAGATAGGTGTATTTCTTTGTAACTTCATACATCAATCTTTTGGAGGTACCTGTTTTCAGTGACTTTGTCTCAGTCTATAGAAGTAAATTTAAATATTTAATACTTTGTTCAAGAAATCTTTTGTCCGTTCATTTTGCGGATTTTCAAAGATCTGTTGAGGCGTTCCATCTTCTAAAAAGTTTCCGTCGTCAATGAACATGACGCGATTGGCCACTTCTTTAGCGAACCCCATTTCGTGCGTAACGATAACCATCGTCATGCCTTGTTCTGCCAATTTTTTCATGACGTTCAAGACATCACCGACCATTTCAGGGTCGAGTGCAGAAGTAGGCTCATCAAAAAGCATGATGTCAGGATTCATCGCTAGAGCACGAGCGATAGCTACACGCTGTTTTTGTCCACCGGAAAGCATTTCAGGATACATATCTTTTTTATCTTCTAGACCAACTGTCTGTAGCAATTTGATTGCTTTTTTCTCTGCTTCTTCTCTGGATTCTTTCTTCAGATCCATCGGTGCTAAAATGATGTTTTCCAAAATAGAAAGATGAGGGAATAGGTTAAAGTGCTGGAATACCATTCCAATATGTTGTCTCACCAAGTTGATATCTGTGCTTTTATCCATCAAGTGGGCGCCGTCAATAATGATCTCACCGTCAGAAGGTTCTTCTAAACGATTCAAGCAACGCAAGAATGTACTTTTTCCTGAACCTGAAGGGCCGATGATACAGACGACATCTCCTTCGTTGATGGATACGTTGATGTCGTTTAATACTGTGTTATCGCCGTATTTTTTGACTAGATGCTCAACTAAGATTTTTTCTGCCATCTTACTTCACCTTCTTTTCTAAAACTTTCGCTAATTTTGTCAATGCTGTGATCAAGATCAAGTACATGATCGCGATGATCAAATAAACATACGTACTTTGTGTCGTACGTGCAACGATGATCTTACCAGTTTGTAGCAATTCGACTACACCAATTGCGGAAATGATCGTTGTATCTTTCAATGAGATAACGAACTGATTCACGAATGATGGAATCATGATGCGTATCGCTTGTGGTAAAATGATTTTTTGCATCGTCCGATTATAAGAAAGACCCAAACTTCTAGAAGCTTCCATTTGTCCGACAGGAACGGCATTGATTCCGCCTCGAACAATCTCTGCGATATAAGCACTTGCGTTAAGAGTCAAGGTGATAACACCAGCGATGAAGTCGGGGATCGTAAATCCAACGATACCAGGCAATCCAAAGAAAATAAAGAATGCAAGAACCATCATCGGAATCCCACGGATGATATCGACATAAATGCTAGCAACCGTGCGAAGCGCGCGTATTGGTGCTACACTGAATAATCCAAAAATCACACCGATCACTATAGCTAAAGCAAAGGAGATCAAAGTCAAGAGAATCGTTCGCCAAAGTCCTTTTAACAATGCTTGATAGTTGTTTTGGATAAGTCCAAGAAATGTCGATTCATCAGCTGCGGAAGAATCACTAGAAGATTCTGAACCATCTGCTACATATTCTTTGATGATCTTATCGTACTCGCCTGTTCTTTTTAATTCTTTCAATCCTTCATTGAACATATTAAGAAGTTCAGGGTTTTGCCCTTTTTTGACGGCAAATGCATACTTTCCGCCAGATTCTTTTTCAATTGGTGTTTCCAATTCTTGTCCTTGTTTGATCGCATAACCAATTACTGGATAATCATCCATCATGGCATCAATTGCGCCAACTTTCAACCCGTCATACAATTGATCAGCAGCATCAAAATATTTGATAGAATAGCCGTATTCAGATTCATGATCGCTTAAAAATTCTGCACTTTCGGTTCCAACTTTTGCTCCGACTGTTTTTCCTTTCAAATCTTCATAAGACTTGATCGAAGTATCGCCTTTTTTGACAGCTAATTGAATTCCGCTGTCAAAGTAAGAATCAGAAAAATCGTAGCTTTTCTTTCTTTCGTCCGTTACCGTCATTCCGGCAATCATCCCGTCTGCTTGTCCTGATTCTAAAGCTTGCAAAGCAGCGGAGAATCCACGATAGTCCATTCGGATGTTGAATCCTTGCAGTTTGGCGATGCTTTCCATCAATTTTACATCGATGCCCTCGTACTCACCGTTTGCGTTTTGAAATTCAAATGGAGCAAAAGCAGAGTCGCTAGCAATTACGTATACGTCTTTTTTGGGCTCTATTTTTTGCATTGTCTCGCTTGTGCTTGACTCTGCCGTTGTAGTGTTGTCAGCTTGTGCAACATGACCAAATGCAAGTGTCACAAGTCCTGTCATTAAGAAAACAAATGAGTGAAATAAATGCTTTCTTTTCATAATCAACCTCCTAAATTTCCAATATTTTATTATTATAGGCGAAAAGTGCTGAATCAGACAAGACTGTAGGCTCGAAAAAATGAAAAAAATGCGAGTTTCTAACATTCTATGTTATAAAATGTAACATGGATAATGAGAGAAAAAAGTGGCGAAAGTATGTTCGGTGTGGTATAATTTTTTAGTAAGGAATGCCTTTGCTTTCCTTTTCTTTTTATTGGTCGTAAAATGAAAAGGAATGAATGAAAAGGAGGACAAAGAATGATTGAAAGAGATACCTCCCGACGCTTTGAGCTTGTCTCGAAATACCAACCGGCTGGTGATCAGCCTGAAGCGATTAACCAATTAGTGGATGGCGTAGTTGGCGGGAAAAAAGCACAAATTTTATTAGGTGCGACTGGAACAGGGAAAACATATACGATTTCCAATCTTATTGAGAAAGTGAATAAACCAACACTGATTATTGCCCATAACAAAACATTGGCTGGTCAGCTGTACGGGGAATTCAAGGAATTTTTCCCTAACAATGCTGTTGAATATTTTGTTTCTTATTATGATTATTATCAGCCTGAAGCTTATGTGCCTTCAAGCGATACGTATATCGAAAAAGATTCAAGTGTAAATGATGAGATCGATAAATTACGACATTCGGCTACTAGTTCATTATTAGAAAGAAATGATGTGATCGTCATTTCATCCGTTTCATGTATTTTTGGATTAGGTTCGCCTTTTGAGTATCAAAAACAAGTCGTTTCGATTCGACAAGGAGCAGAATTAGATCGCAACCAGTTGATTCGTGACTTAGTCAGTATCCAGTTCGAAAGAAATGATATAGATTTTCAGCGCGGTCGTTTTCGAGTGCGTGGTGATGTCGTGGAGATTTTCCCGGCTTCAAGAGATGAACGTGCCTTACGAGTGGAGTTTTTTGGAGATGAAGTCGAACGTATCCGAGAAGTCAATGCGCTGACAGGTGAAGTTTTAGGAGAAACGGAACATGTAGCAATCTTTCCGGCAACTCACTTTGTGACGAATGACGAACATATGGAGCATGCCGTAGCGAATATCAAAGCAGAATTAGAGCAGCGTTTAGCTGTTTTACGAAATGAAAACAAACTTCTAGAAGCTCAACGTTTAGAACAGCGAACCAATTATGATATTGAAATGATGTTAGAAATGGGCTACACTTCAGGAATCGAAAATTATTCCCGGCATATGGACGGACGTAAAGAAGGCGAACCGCCTTATACGCTATTGGATTTCTTTCCTGAAGATTTTTTGATCGTGGCTGACGAATCGCACGTGACCATGCCTCAAATCAGAGGAATGTATAATGGCGACCGAGCGAGAAAACAGATGCTAGTAGATTACGGTTTCCGTTTGCCATCTGCTTTAGATAATCGGCCGCTTCGTCTAGAAGAATTTGAAAAACATGTCAATCAGATCATTTATGTCTCTGCGACACCAGGACCATATGAATATGAACAAACAGATACCGTTATCCAACAAATCATCCGTCCGACAGGGCTGCTTGATCCAGTAATCGAAGTCCGTCCAATTATGGGACAAATCGATGATCTAGTAGGTGAAATAAATGAACGGGTCGAAAAAGATCAACGGGTGTTTGTAACGACATTGACGAAAAAAATGGCAGAAGACCTCACAGATTATTTCAAAGAATTAGGAATCAAAGTCAAATATCTGCATAGCGATATCAAAACGTTGGAACGAACAGAGATCATTCGAGATCTACGATTAGGCGAATTTGATGTGTTGGTCGGAATCAATTTGCTTCGTGAGGGATTAGATGTACCTGAAGTTTCCCTTGTTGCTATCTTGGATGCAGATAAAGAAGGCTTTTTACGTAGCGAACGTTCCTTAGTCCAAACGATTGGGCGAGCTGCTCGTAATGAAGAAGGTAAAGTAATCATGTACGCAGACAAGGTGACGGATTCTATGCGTTTAGCGATGGATGAAACGTCAAGACGTCGTACGATTCAGCAGAAGTACAATGAAGAACATGGGATCGTTCCAAAAACGATCATTAAAGAAATCCGAGATTTGATTTCTATTACGAAAGAATCGGAAGATGATACAAAAGAAGCGGTACAAGTCTCGTACGAAGAAATGACGAAGGAAGAAAAAGACACGTTATTGATGAAATTAGAAAAAGAAATGAAAGATGCGGCAAAAGCTTTGGATTTTGAAACAGCCGCTAATGTACGAGATATGATTTTAGAATTAAAAGCTTCGAAGTAGGAGGACAACATGGCTAACGATAAAATTACGATTCATGGTGCACGTGCCCATAACTTGAAAAATATAGATGTCACGATTCCACGAGACAAATTCGTGGTCGTTACAGGTTTGTCCGGTTCTGGAAAAAGTTCCTTAGCATTTGATACACTGTATGCCGAAGGACAGCGGAGATATGTAGAAAGTCTTTCTGCGTATGCCCGCCAGTTTTTAGGTCAAATGGATAAACCAGATGTAGACAGCATCGACGGATTGAGTCCGGCGATTTCTATTGATCAGAAAACAACAAGTAAAAACCCTCGTTCGACAGTAGGTACTGTGACGGAAATCAATGACTATTTACGCTTGTTGTTTGCTCGTGTAGGACATCCGATTTGTCCCAACGATCATATCGAGATTACCAGTCAATCAGTAGATCAAATGGCCGATCAAGTAATGGCTTTACCTGAACGGACAAAGATCCAAGTATTGGCACCGATCGTGGTAAAGAAAAAAGGACAACATAAAAAAATATTCGAACGAATCCAAAAAGAAGGATACGTCCGCGTTCGAGTCGATGGTGAAATCTATGATTTAAGTGAAGTGCCTGAGCTGGAGAAAAATAAAAAACATGATATCGCGATCGTCATCGACCGGATCATTGTGAAAGAAGGGATTCGTTCTCGTCTATTTGATTCTTTAGAGGCAGCCTTGCGACTGGCAGATGGCTATGCTTTGGTTGATGTGATTGGCGAAGAAGAAATGTTGTTTAGTGAACACTATGCTTGTCCTTATTGCGGATTTACTGTTGGTGAACTAGAACCAAGACTATTCTCCTTCAATGCGCCTTTTGGAGCTTGTCCAGACTGTGACGGTTTAGGCGTCAAATTAGAAGTCGATCAAGATTTAGTCATTCCAGATAGAACGAAGACGCTTAGTCAAGGTGCAATCGTTCCATGGAACCCAATCAGCTCTCAATATTATCCTCAAATGTTAGCGCAGGCTTGCGAAAGTTTCGGTATCGATTTGGATACACCATTCGAAGAATTACCGGAAGAACATCAGGAGATCATCTTAAATGGGACAGATGAACTTTTCCATTTCCATTATGAAAATGATTTTGGTGGCGTTCGCGATGTAGAAACAACTTTCGAAGGAGTATTGAAAAATATCGAACGTCGTTATCATGATACGAACAGTGATTTCACGCGTGAGCAAATGCGTCTTTATATGACCGAATTGACTTGTCAGACGTGTAAAGGTTATCGTTTGAATCCTCAAGCATTATCTGTTCAAATCAATGGAACGAATATTGGGCAAACAAATGAATTGTCTATCCAAAAAGCAGTAGACTTCTTCTCAAACCTTACATTATCTGAACAAGAAAAAGTGATTGCCAAACCGATTTTAAAAGAAGTAAATGACAGACTTTCATTCTTAGAAAATGTCGGATTAGACTATCTAACCTTGAGTCGTGCTTCGGGAACGTTATCTGGAGGAGAAGCACAGCGAATCAGATTGGCTACGCAAATTGGATCGAATCTTTCTGGAGTTCTGTATATTTTAGATGAACCATCAATCGGATTGCATCAACGCGACAATGATCGACTGATTGGCTCATTGAAGAAAATGCGTGATCTTGGCAATACACTCGTTGTGGTCGAACATGATGAAGATACGATGTGGGCAGCAGATTATCTGATTGACGTCGGACCTGGAGCAGGGGAACAAGGCGGACAAATCGTTGCTGCAGGTACTCCTGAAGAAGTAGCTAATGATGAAAATTCTTTGACAGGGAAATATCTTTCAGGGAAAAAATCGATCCCGGTGCCAAAAGAACGCCGTAAAGGTAATGGGAAAGCAATCAAGATTACTGGTGCTTCAGAAAACAATCTGAAAAATATCAGTGTCGAATTTCCTTTAGGAGAATTTGTAGCAGTAACAGGTGTGTCAGGTTCTGGAAAGAGTACATTGGTCAATAGTATCTTAAAGAAATCATTAGCGCAGAAATTAAATAAGAATTCTGCCAAGCCAGGTAAATTCAAGACAATTTCCGGCTACGAAAGTATCGAAAAGATCATCGACATCGATCAAAGCCCAATCGGACGGACGCCGAGAAGTAATCCAGCGACTTATACGAGTGTCTTTGATGATATCCGTGGGTTATTTGCTCAAACAAACGAGGCAAAAATGCGGGGATATAAGAAAGGTCGTTTTAGTTTCAACGTAAAAGGCGGTCGTTGTGAAGCGTGTCGCGGGGATGGGATTATTAAGATCGAAATGCACTTTTTGCCTGATGTCTATGTTCCTTGTGAAGTATGTCATGGCAAACGATATAACTCTGAAACATTAGAAGTACATTACAAAGGAAAAAGCATTGCAGATGTTTTGGAAATGACGGTAGAAGATGCTGTAGAATTCTTCAAGCATATTCCAAAGATCCATCGCAAACTGCAAACGATCGTTGATGTTGGCTTAGGGTATGTGACGATGGGACAACCAGCAACGACATTGTCCGGCGGCGAGGCGCAACGGATGAAACTTGCCAGTGAATTACACAAAATCTCTAATGGAAAGAATTTCTATATTTTAGATGAACCAACGACTGGTCTTCATAGCGACGATATCGCCCGTTTGCTGCAAGTGTTACAAAGATTAGTAGACGCTGGTAACACAGTTTTAGTGATCGAACACAATCTAGATGTAATCAAAACAGCCGATCATATCATTGATTTAGGACCAGAAGGCGGAGAAGGCGGAGGAACGATCCTTGCGACTGGAACTCCAGAAGAAATCATTGATGTAAAAGAAAGCTATACAGGTCACTATTTGAAAAAAATAATGGTATAAAGAAGAGAGATCGCTGAGATAGTTAAAAAAACATAAAAAAATGAATTTTTGCTTGTTTTCTTAATACCAGTGTTCTAGAATCATTACATGGTAGTTCTTTCTACACTGATTGGTATAGATAAAAACTTCCTATAAGTTCAATCCGTTCAAAAAAGAATTGAGCAATCGGAGGAGTTTCCTTTGATTGCTTTTTTCTTTATGGTATGATATTCCTTGTGTAGTTAGAAAAGAAAAACAAGAGATTATGAGTAAGTGAGAGATAATGATGAACAGTATTGAAAATGAAGAATTTATCCCTATATTATTAGGAAGCGACATGAACGTTTATGGTATGGCACGTTCTTTTAATGAAGCATACGGCAAAGTCTGCCAAGCATATGCTTCTGATCAATTAGCCCCTACCCGCTACAGTAAAATCGTCAATGTAGAAGTCATTCCAGGATTTGATAAAGACCCTGTATTTATCGAGACGATGCTTCGTTTGGCAAAAGAAAGATATTCTGATAAGAGTAAAAAATATCTTTTGATCGCTTGTGGTGATGGGTATGCAGAATTGATCTCTCAACATAAGCAAGAGCTGTCAGAATATTTTATCTGTCCGTATATTGATTATTCTTTATTTGAAAGACTGATCAATAAAGTAAGCTTTTATGAAGTTTGTGAAGAATATGATCTTCCGTATCCTAAAACATTGATCGTCAGAGAAGGAATGTTAGTAAATGGACGCTTAGAACAGGAATTGCCTTTTGAATTCCCGGTTGCTTTGAAACCCGCAAACAGTGTGGAGTACCTTTCTGTTCAATTTGAAGGAAGAAAAAAAGCGTTTATTCTAGAAACGAGAGAAGAGTTTGATTTGATCTTAGGTCGGATCTATGAAGCCGGTTATACTAGTGAAATGATCGTACAAGATTTTATCCCGGGTGATGATAGTAATATGCGTGTGCTAAATGCGTATGTAGATGAAGATCATCAAGTTCGGATGATGTGTCTTGGTCATCCACTGTTAGAAGATCCTACACCAGCATCGATTGGTAATTACGTTGTGATCATGCCAGATTATAACGAAAAAATCTATCAAACCATTAAAGCATTTTTGGAAAAAATCGAATATACCGGCTTTGCCAATTTCGATATGAAGTATGATCCTAGAGATGGAGAATATAAATTATTTGAAATCAATTTGAGACAAGGTCGTAGCAGTTTCTTTGTGACATTGAACGGCTTGAATCTGGCTCGTTTCGTCACAGAAGATCGAGTGTTCAACAAACCCTTTGTTGAAACGACCTATGGAACGAATCAATCAGATAAAGCAAGATTATGGATGGGTGTGCCCCAAAAAATCTTTTTAGAATACGCTCGGGAAAATGAAGACAAAAAACTAGCTGAGCAAATGATCAAAGAAAATCGTTACGGCACTACTGTATTTTATGAAAAAGATCGGTCAATCAAGCGCTGGATGTTGATGAAATATATGTTCCATAACTATATTCCAAGATTCAAAAAGTATTTTCATGTGAAAGAAGGCTAGTTCATGGAGAATTTTTTCAGTATTTTAGGCGGAATGGGCACGATGGCGACAGAAAGTTTTGTTCGCTTGATCAACCACCGAACGAAAGCTACAAAAGATCAAGAATATTTGAATTATGTCTTATTCAATCATGCAACAGTTCCTGATCGTACAGCTTATATTTTAGATCGATCAGAAGAAAATCCAATGCCGTTTCTGCTGGACGATATTGAGAAACAAAATTTATTGCGACCAAACTTCATTGTGTTGACTTGTAACACAGCACATTACTTTTTTGAAGAATTACAAGCGGCAACGGATATTCCTATCCTGCATATGCCAAGAGAAGCAGCAAATGAACTTGTCCGTCAGCATACGACAGGGAGAGTAGCGATTCTAGGAACAGAAGGAAGTATGAAAGCTGGAATCTATGAACGCGAAGTCAAAAATCTTGGATTCGAAACAGTGATTCCTGATACTGCGCTTCAAGAAAAAATCAATTATTTGATCTATCATGAAATCAAAGAGTCAGATCACTTGAATCAAGAACTCTACTATGAGATTTTGGAGGAAGCGGTAGAGCGATTAAACTGTGAAAAAGTTATCCTAGGTTGCACGGAATTATCTTTGATGCATGAATTTGCCGAAGATAACCATTACCCAGTGATCGATGCTCAATCTATTTTAGCGGATCGGACGATCGAACGTGCATTAGCTGAAAGAAATGAAGCATTAAATACAGTATCTGAAAAGTAGAAAAATCTTGGATTTGGGGCAAATATCCTAAAAGATATTTGGTCCAAATCTTTTTGTAAAAGAGAAAGAAAGCTGGTAATGATACGCCCGGAATGATATAATTTTATTATGTACAATGTGAGAGGGGTTCGTAAATATGACAGATAATTTGCAATTAGTCATCATAACAGGTATGAGCGGTGCAGGAAAAACAGTAGCTATCCAAAGTTTTGAGGATATGGGCTATTTTTGTATCGATAATATGCCACCTCGATTGATTCCAAAATTCTGGGAATTGATCAAAGAATCAGGTAAAGTCACAAAAATGGCTTTAGGAGTAGATTTACGTTCTCGTTCCTTCTTTGAAGAAATACAAAACATGCTGATTGAAATCGAAAATACGAACTTCATCGACACTTCTATCTTGTTTTTAGATGCTTCGGACGAAGAACTAGTTGCTCGTTACAAAGAAACAAGACGAGCGCATCCGATGGCAATGGACGGTTTGATCACTGAAGGAATCCGTAAAGAGCGGGCAATATTAGACGACTTGAAAGCACAAGCTTCCGTGATCATTGACACCACGACATTGACACCACGACAATTACGCGAAAAAATCAACGAGTCTTTCAAGTCAAAGGGAGACCAAGGATTTCGAATTGAATTTGTATCATTTGGCTTTAAATATGGGTTGCCGATTGACTCTGATATCGTGATGGATGTACGTTTTTTGCCAAATCCTCATTATATTCCAGAACTAAGACCACTAACCGGTAAAGACCAGCCAGTCTATGATTATGTGATGTCCTTTGATGAAACACAATCTTTCTACCATAAATTCTTGGATCTTCTGGAAACCGTATTGCCTGGATATATCAAAGAAGGAAAAAGCAGCTTGACGGTTGCAATCGGCTGTACAGGCGGCCAACACCGTTCTGTGGCGTTGACTGAACGTTTGGCAAATGCTTTAGGAAAAACATATAAAGTCAATGTGACACATCGGGACAAGGATAAAAGGAAAGAGACGGTGAACCGGTCGTGAAAATGAAAACCTACCGGATAAGGAAACCAAAGATCGTAGTGGTTGGCGGTGGCACGGGTCTGCCGGTTATTCTAAAAAGTTTACGAAATCAGGGAGCAGATATCACGGCAGTAGTGACTGTTGCGGATGATGGTGGAAGCAGCGGCGCAATCAGAGAATCGATCGCTATGGCTCCTCCTGGTGACTTGAGAAATGTCTTAGTAGCGTTATCGGATATGCCGCAATTCTATGAAGATATTTTCCAATATCGTTTTAAAAAAGAAGATCAGTTCTTAGCGAATCATACGATCGGTAACCTGATCATTGCTGCAGTTTCCGAAATGCGAGGAAGCACATACGAGGCGATTCAATTATTAGCGAAAATGATGCATGTAGATGGACACGTCTATCCTTCTTCAGAAACGCCTTTGACCTTGCATGCGGTCTTTAAAGACGGAACGACTGCAGTAGGAGAATCTAAAATCGCGATTGATCGCAAAACGATCGATCATGTCTATGTTTGCAACACGAATGATAAAAGTGAAGCTAAAGCGGCACGAAAAGTCGTTTCAGCAATTATGGATGCCGACATGGTCGTTTTAGGTCCCGGCAGTTTATTCACTAGCATCCTTCCCAATTTAGTGATACCAGAAATTGGCGAAGCTATGATTAATACAACTGCTGAAACCGTGTATATCTGTAATATCATGACCCAAAAAGGGGAAACTGAACACTTCACCGATGCCGATCATATACGTGTCTTACACAAGCATTTGAAGCAGCCCTTTATCGACACGGTACTAGTTAATACGGAAAAAGTACCAGAAGATTATATGGACCCGGAAATCTATGATGAGTACTTAGTACAAGTTGCACATGATTTCCATGGATTGAGAAATGAAGGCTGTCGAGTGATTTCTACCGATTTCTTAGAATTGAAAGACGGTGGTGTCTTCCATGATGGAGACAAAGTGGTAGAAGAATTGTTCCGATTAGTTTTCGGTTCAAAATATTAAGCAATTTATTGTTGGAGAAAGGAGGAGAATAGGATGTCATTTGCTGCAGATGTGAAGAAAGAACTAACTGGTTTGGAAGTTCATCGAGAACATGCGAAAGCAGAATTAGCTGCTTTGTTGCGAATGAACGGCTCTTTAGGTATTGTGAACCAGCAGTTTATTTTAAACGTCCAAACAGAAAATGCTGCAATTGCCAGACGTATCTATTCTCTTTTGAAAGATCATTATCAGGTACGAAGTGAGCTACTCGTTCGTAAAAAAATGAAATTAAAAAAGAACAATGTCTATATCGTCCGCTTGAAGCAAGGCACAAAAGATGTGTTGATGGATCTTGATATTATGGATGGTATGATGTTCAATGGACACGTTTCGGACGAGATCATGGGGAATTCGCAAAAAATGCGTTCGTATTTACGTGGGGCTTTTATGGCCTCGGGTTCAGTCAATAATCCAGAAACAAGCCGTTATCATTTAGAGATATTTTCCATTTATGAACAGCATAACCAAGACATTTGCGATATGTTGAATTATTACGGACTGCATGCTCGAACGCTTGAACGACGCAATGGCTATATTTCCTATTTAAAAGGTGCAGAAAAGATTGCTGATTTCTTGACACTGATTGGTGCAACCAATTCGATGCTACGATTTGAAGACGTACGGATTGTACGGGATATGAGAAATTCGGTCAATCGCCTAGTTAATTGTGAGACAGCAAATTTGAATAAGACGATCGATGCGGCTTCTAAACAAATTGAAAACATCGAATTGATCGAAGCAAAGGTCGGTCTGCATGCCCTTCCTGAAAAACTTCAGGAAATTGCTGAACTCCGGCTTCAGCATCCAGAAGTCAGTTTGAAAGAGTTAGGGGAAATGATCCCCTCAGGTGCGATATCCAAATCGGGAATCAATCACCGCATACGCAAAATCAATGAATTTGCGGAAAAACTACGTGAAGAAGCAGTGTAATCCAATGTAAAAACTGATACATGAAGCAGAGATGCGGATGTATCAGTTTTTTTATTTGACAAAATATTACTTGCTTTTCTTTTCTTCTTCTGTCAAACTATAAATCCCTATTACTGCCCGTTGTTCGCCATAGATTTGTTTAAAAATCGATTTTAAAGGAGAAACAAGGATGACAGAGTATATTGAATTGATTCATGCACGAGAAAACAACTTGAAAAACATTGATTTGCGTATCCCAAAAAATAAAATTACTATCTTTACTGGCGTATCAGGATCTGGCAAATCTTCTATCGTTTTTGATACGATTGCACAGGAGGCAGGCAGACAGCTGAATGAGACTTTTAGTAGTTTTGCACGTAATTTTTTGCCTAAATATAGCAGACCTGATATTGATGAGATCAAGCATTTATCGACAGCTGTATTGATCAACCAGAAGAAACTGGGAGGAAATGCTCGATCCACTTTAGGTACTGCAACGGATATCCAGGCACTTTTTCGAATTTTATTTTCACGCTTTGCTGAACCGTCATTGGGTTATGCCAATGCGTATTCATTTAATGATCCTCAAGGTATGTGCCCTGTCTGCCAAGGAATTGGAAAAACGATAACATTGAATATCGATGCCGCGGTAGATGCGACACGCTCACTAAATGAAGGAGCAATCTTGCTTCCGAATTTCACGGTAGGGACTTGGTATTGGAAAATGTATGCAGAGACTGGTTTATTCGATCCAAACAAACCAATCTCCGAATACACATCAGAAGAATACGATCGATTATTGTATGGAAAAGCAGAGAGAATCAATATACCAGGTGCGGGAGATATGAATGTGACTTATGAAGGGATTGTCACTCGATTCATGCGAACCAATGTCCATACTGAAAAAGAAACAACGAAAAAAACAGCAAAGGTTCTTGAGACATATACCAAGATGGATACTTGTCCAGAATGCCAAGGAAAACGTTTCTCACCCGAAGTCCTAAACTCTAAAATAAACGGTTATAATATATACGATTTAACAGCAAAAGAATTATCTTCACTATTACAAATACTAGAAACGTTAGATAACAAAGAGCGTCATCCGTTGATTGCCAGTATCAAAAAACGTATCCAAGATTTGATTGATATTGGATTAGGCTATATGACATTGACACGCGAGACCTCAAGTTTATCTGGAGGGGAATCACAGCGAGTAAAAATGGTGAAGCAATTAGCTAGCAGTTTGACTAATATGATGTATATTTTTGATGAGCCAAGTACAGGATTGCATCCTAGAGATGTCCACCTACTTAATGATTTATTGAAAAAAATCCGGGATGAGGGGAATACAGTTCTGGTAGTCGAACATGATCCTGATGTCATCAAGGTGGCCGATCATATCGTGGATGTAGGACCTTATGCTGGAAGTCACGGCGGTGAGATCATGTATACTGGGGATTATGATGGATTACTGGATTCTGGTACGTTAACGGGAAACTATTTGCGACATCAATTACCAATCAAAAAAGAAGTACGGACATTTTCAGAAACCTTCATTAGCCGCCAGAGCTCTTTGCATAATTTAAAAAATATTCGTTTAGAAATCCCTAAAGGTGTATTTACCGTTGTTTCAGGGGTAGCTGGTTCTGGCAAGAGTACATTGGTCAATCAAGTATTTGTAAAAGACTTTCCAGAAAGCCTACTTATTGATCAAAATCCAATCCATACGAACAAACGGTCAAATCCAGCCACATTCAGTGGAATCATGAATAACATTCGGAAAGCTTTTGGTAAAGAAAATCAAGTTGATGCTGGATATTTCAGCTACAATTCTAAAGGGGCTTGTCCAGAATGCAAAGGAACGGGTGTAATCGAGCTTAATCTATCCTTTATGGACAAATCAGAGGTAGTTTGTTCAAATTGCCATGGGAAACGTTATGATCCAGCTGTTTTGGATTATCGTTATCGTGGAAAAAATATCGTAGAAGTTATGGATATGACCATAGAAGAAGCACTTGAATTTTTTGATGAGAAAGAGATCCAGCGAAAGCTTGAGAATCTAAAAGAAGTTGGTGTTGGTTATCTGACTCTTGGACAGCCGATGGATACCTTGTCTGGCGGAGAAGCACAAAGGCTGAAATTAGCTAATGAATTGAAAACAAATGGACAAATATACATTCTAGATGAGCCAACAACAGGACTGCATATGTCAGATGTCGAAAATGTGATTCGAATTATCAATAACTTAGTGGATAAAGGGAACACGGTCATTGTTATTGAACATAATCTAGATGTGATCCGAAGTGCTGATTGGATCATTGATCTTGGACCAGAAGGTGGATCTGGTGGTGGAAATATTCTTTATGAAGGGATTCCAGGAGGATTAAAGAACGCACAAACGATCACTGGAAACTATATCTGATTGAATACTGTTTAGTGGAGAGGTTGTGACAGAAGCTACTTCTGGAACACCGTTTATTCGGAAAAAACATACTAGGAATGGGCTGTGACAAGACTTTAGTCACAGCCCCCTTGTTGTTTTATTTTGCTTGGATCAATTCTTTTAGTTTTTCTTTTGAAATAGATTCATCAAAGATTTCTTTACCCAAGATGACAGTTGGAACAAATCGAATATGTGCTTGCTCAGCTTCGTTTATGATAGCTTGGCTCAGCTGTTCGTCTTTTTGTTCTGCCAGCCCTAATTTATCTGCTGCAAAATCCGCTACTCCTTGGAGCGAAAGATGTTTCCACTCGTCTTGAGTATCGAATATTTGTTTGATCTCTTTGATTGCTTGTTGTCCATCGCTGATCGTGATATACCGGTGCATCACGTTTCCTCGCTGCAAGCTTTCTTTTTCTTTATCGAATAATTTGATCACTCGCTGTAATTGACCGCTTTGGACGGCTTCTTCCAATAGCTCATGAGATTCTTCAAACCATTGTCGGCAATATGGGCAAGCTAAGTTGATGAATTCGATCATTTTTTTAGGAGCATCTGATGAACCATAAGTAATACCTTTTTCTGTAGTTGTTTTTGTTGCATCAATCACTGATATATCCATGTAAAAACACCTCTTTCGGTTATAGTTTACACATGTCTGGCAAAAAAAGGCAACGATTTAGACTGTTTTTCTAAAAAAGTGATTGAAATAGACGTATGTGAAATATTTTTCTAAATAAAAGAAAAAATGGAATATTTTACGTTATAATGGAACAGATAATAAGAGAGAATATGAACAAGGATGATGAATCATGCGAAAAATGAAAACAATGGACGGCAATACGGCAGCCGCGTATATTTCTTATGCTTTTACCGAGATTGCTGCAATATATCCGATAACGCCCAGTTCGACCATGGCTGAATTAGTCGATCAATGGTCAGCAGCAGGAAAAGAAAATGTATTTGGTCAACCAGTAAAAGTAGTGGAAATGCAGTCCGAAGCAGGAGCAGCTGGCGTGGTTCACGGTTCACTGAAAACTGGTGCGCTGACAACTACATATACCGCCTCACAAGGGTTGCTTTTGATGATACCGAATATGTATAAAATTGCTGGGGAACTACTGCCAAGTGTTTTTCACGTTGCTAGTCGGGCAGTGACGACGAATGCTTTAAATATATTTGGAGATCATGGAGACGTGATGGCTGCAAGACAAACAGGGTTTGCGATGCTAGCTGAAAGCAGTGTGCAAGAAGTGATGGATTTGGCACCTGTTGTCCATCTTGCTTCCATTGAAGGCGAATTGCCTTTTTTGAATTTCTTTGATGGGTTCCGTACGAGTCACGAAATTCAAAAAATCGAAGTTTTGGAATATGAAGAATTAGCTCCTTTGATCAATCAGGAGAAATTAGCTTCTTTTCGTAAACGAGGGATGAATCCCAATCATCCGACAGTTAGTGGCACGAACCAGAATCCAGATATTCATTTTCAACAACGGGAAACAATCAATCCGTATTATGATAAGTTACCTGCAATCGTACAAAAATATATGAAAGAGATCAATCGATTACGAGGTACTTCTTATGATTTGGTGACTTATTACGGAGCAGCTGATGCAGAAGAAGTCATTGTTTCGATGGGATCAGTTGCACAGACGATTGAGCAAACAGTTGATTATTTGAATGCAAACGGACGGAAAACAGGTTTTTTGAATATCCATCTTTATCGACCTTTTCCAGTGGAAACATTTGTGCAAAAGTTACCTCATACAGTAAAAGCAATCGCTGTTCTTGATCGAAGTAAAGAGCCAGGAGCAGGGGGAGAACCCCTTTTATTAGACGTTCAAAGTGCGTTATATGATTCTGAATTTCGCCCGGCTATTATTGGTGGTCGCTACGGATTAGGTTCGAAAGATGTGACACCCGATCAAATCTCGGCAGTTTTTGATGAATTGCAAAAAGATCCAAGTATACGCAAAAAACGGTTCACCGTAGGGATCGTGGATGATGTGACTTATCAATCTTTGGAAACAAAAGAAAGTCTAGATTTAACAGAACCGCAAACATTCCAGGCAAAGTTTTGGGGATTTGGATCTGACGGAACAGTTGGTGCAAATAAATCAGCCATCAAGATTATCGGGGATCACACAGACAAATATGCTCAAGGCTATTTTTATTATGACTCGAAAAAATCTGGCGGTCTAACTGTCTCTCATCTTCGTTTTGGAGATACGCCGATACGTTCAGCGTATCTTGTCGAGCATGCGGACCTTGTTGCTTGTCACACACCAGCTTACCTGCATAGCTATGACTTGGTCAAAGGATTGAAGCCAGGTGGAATCTTTTTACTGAATACTCTTTGGAGTGACGAACAATTAGAAACGCATCTGCCGATAAAATTAAAACGTTACTTGGCTGAAAATAACATTCGGTTCTATACGATCAATGCCATGAGATTGGCCCAAGAAGTTGGTTTGGGACGCCGAATCAATACGGCAATGGAAACAGCATTTTTTAAATTAGCTGACATCATTCCATTTGATGAAGTGATCCCGTTGCTAAAAGAAGAAGCGCTAAAAAGCTACGGGCATAAATCAATGGCTATCGTAGAAAAAAACATACAGGCAATCGATCGGACAATCGAACTGCTTCATGAAGTTGTGATTCCAGAAAATTGGAAAACATTGGAGATGCCTGAAAAAATCAATAAAAGAAACAGGGGGTATGTACAAGAAATCCTTGAGCCGGTGAATGCACAGGAAGGGAATCATCTCTCTGTTGGTACGCTTGTAGCAAATGGAATGACAACTGGCGAAATGCCTTTAGGAACGGCTTCTGTTGAAAAGCGAGGTGTCGCTTTAGAAGTACCTGAGTGGATTAGTGATCGCTGTACGATGTGTAATGAATGTGCCTTTGTTTGTCCTCATGCTGCCATCCGTCCATTTTTAGCAGATGAAGAGGAAATGGAAGAAGCGCCAGAAGGATTTATCGTGAGAGAAATGCGAGGCGCAGACGGCGTAAAATACCGTATCCAAGTTTCAGTGGAAGACTGTACAGGTTGTGGTCTGTGTGTAGAGGCTTGTCCCGCAAAAGGTAAAGCTTTAGTGATGAAACCTTATGAAGAACAGAAAGAACAAGCTATGAATTGGGCTTTTGCAATGACGCTAAGACAAAAAGAAAATCCATTGAAAGGGAAAAATACGGTTTTATCGACACAATTCAACCAACCGCTTCTTGAATTCTCAGGCGCTTGCTCAGGCTGTGGCGAAACACCTTATGTAAAATTATTGACACAAATGTTCGGCGATCGAATGATGATCGCGAATGCGACAGGCTGTTCTTCTATTTGGGGCGGTGCCTCTCCAGCTTCTCCTTATACGACAAACGGATGTGGTCAAGGGCCTGCATGGTCAAATTCTTTATTGGAAGATAATGCTGAATTTGGTTATGGTATGCTTCTGGCGGCACAGACTCGTCGTGAGGCTTTGGCAAATTCAATCAAAGAAGTATTGCCAAAAGTATCAGAAGAACTGCGAGAATTGATGGAAGACTGGTTGGAACATCTCTTTGAGAGTGAAGGAACGCAGCAAAGAGCAGCAAAACTGCAAGCAGCGATCGAAAACGAACGATCAATTGTCCCTGAATTGGAAGGTATATACAAGAGAAGAGATCTATTCGTAAAAAACAGCCAATGGATGATTGGCGGAGACGGATGGGCTTATGACATTGGTTTTGGCGGAATCGATCATGTACTTGCCAGCGGAGCAGACGTAAATATCCTTGTTTTGGATAACGAAGTCTATTCCAATACCGGCGGTCAAACCTCAAAAGCAACACCAGCTTCGGCAATCGCTAAATTTTCAGCTAGTGGAAAATATGCTTCAAAGAAAGACTTAGGGATGATGGCGATGACATATGGGAATGTCTATGTAGCACAAATCGCTTCAGGTGCCAATCAAATGCAGACAATCAAAGCATTTGAAGAAGCAGAAAAGTATCCTGGTCCTTCTCTGATTATTGCCTATACACCTTGTATCACACATGGTTTGCTTGGTGGAATGAAAGAATCGCTTAAAGAAGCAAAAGAAGCTGTTTCTTCTGGTTATTGGTCATTATATCGATATAACCCTACAATGGTCGAAAAAAACAAAAAACCAATGACTTTGGACTACAAAAAACCTGATTTCTCTACTATGCCTGATTTCATGAGGAAACAAGTTCGCTTTTCCTCGCTAGAGAACGCAAATCCAAATCTTGCAAAAGCTTTATTTGAAAAGACTGTCCAAGATGCTAAAACACGTTTTTACAACTATGCTGCACTGTCAGGAGAATTAGAAAAAATCAAGAAAAGACTTGAACCAGAAGAGTCTATTGATGTAGTCGTTAAGACGAGAAAAGAAAAAACGACGGATCTTGAAGCGGAAGAAAGAAAAGCTGCCCGAAGAGCCGCCAGAGCAGAACGACGTAAAAAAATGGAACACGTTGCAGAAGAAAAAAGTGAAAAATAACAGAAAAAATATAATGAATAATTCTCTGAGGTTTAAAAATTTTTATTCTAGAGAAAAATAAAACGCATACTTGTAATTTTCTTGAAAATTATGTGTTTTTCTCAAGAAAAATACGAGCAGATCAGCCTCTAAAATTAAAACATATGATATACTAGAGAGGAAATCTCAAAAGAGAAGAGAGGCTTTTTATGTCATTTCAAATCGGGGAACTTTTTAATTTGGACTATTGGCAGCAAATGTTTTCCGGTGACTTGTTCTCTCTGAATTTTTTGGTGAACATACTTGATATTCTGGTTGTCTGGTATCTTGTATACAAACTGATCCAACTGCTGCGAGGCACAAAAGCGATTCAGCTTCTGAAAGGTGTAGCTATTTTTATTGTTATCCGAATCGTAGCAGAAATCATTGGTCTGCACACCTTGTCTTGGCTGATGAACCAAGTCATTACGTACGGGGTGATAGCTGCTATCGTGATTTTTCAGCCGGAAATCCGGAGAGGACTGGAACATCTTGGACGCAGTTCGCTTTTCAAACAATCAAAAAGCGAACAACAGGAAGATGAGAAGATGATTTTGTCTTTTGACAAAGCTATCCAATATATGTCCAAGCGAAAAATCGGTGCGCTGATCACTATCGAACGTCATACTGGATTAGATGAGTATATTGAGACAGGGATTGCTTTAGATGCAGATATCACTGGGGAGCTGCTGATCAATATCTTTATTCCTAATACACCGCTGCATGATGGTGCAGTTATTGTAAAAGAAGGAAAGATCGCAGTAGCAAGCGCCTATCTTCCTCTATCAGAAAGTATGTTGATCCCTAAAGAATTCGGGACTCGACACCGGGCAGCTGTCGGTATAAGCGAAGTCAGCGACGCGATCACCATCGTTGTCTCTGAAGAAACCGGGGACGTCAGCATCACGTTAGATAATGAACTGATGGCTGGCTTATCCCAGCAAGAATATTTGGCAATCTTGCGTAGAGAACTAATTGCTGAAGAGAAAACAAAAAATAAGAAAAACGTGATTCAATCTTTCCTAGACGGTATGACTAAGGGAGGGGATCGCAAATGATCTCAAAAGAGAAACGGACAAGTATTCTTTACAGTTTTATTGCATTGCTGTTCAGTATTGCACTGTACTTCAATGCAAATGGACAGTCCGTTCAAAACACACTTTCTGGAAATGAAGCGTATAATCAAACAGTCACTGGTGTGCCAATCAAAATTTCTTATGATTCGCAACGCTATTATATCCATGGATATGAAAACACAGTGACGGTCAAACTTTCCAGTGCAAACCGAGTCCAGTTGAATGCAGAAGCAAACGAAGATACACGGATGTTTCGCATCACTGCAGATATCACTAAGCTTGGCGAAGGAACACATGAAGTTCCGCTGAAAATTCAGAACTTGAGCAGTGCTGTCACAGCAAAGATGGAACCATCAACTATTACAGTAACGGTTGAGAAAAAGGTGACAAAAGATTTCGATGTTGAAACGTTGATTCCTTCAACGATCACACCATCTGGATATGAGCTGGATGATACTTCCGTTAGTCCTAAAAAAGTCTCTATCACTACAGGCGATAAAACATTGGCCGAAATCAAACGAGTAGTAGCTGATGTGGATGCTTCGATGGTCACGGATGATGGCATCAATAGTGAAGTGCCGATACAAGCGCTGAATGCAGCAGGAGAAATATTAAGTATCATTTCCGATCCAGTGCAAGTAACTGTGAAAGCTGATGCAATCAAACCAAGCAAAACGGTACGACTTTATGGGACGCAACAAGGAACACCGGCTGCTGGGGTTGAAAGCTATGATTTCAGTTTTTCAGACCTGGAAGCAGAAGTAAGCGGATCTAGCGATTTGCTTGCATCAATCGGCGACAGTATCGCTGTACCGATCAATGTCTCAGGAATCAGTCATCGAACAACTCGTAAAATCGAAATACCAGTAGAAGAAGGACTAAGTATCAAACCTAAATCAGTCAGCGTGGAGATTACACCCGTAATGCAAACGTCAAGCAGCAGTTCCGCTTCGACGAGCAGTCGGACACAAGAAGATACAAGTACAAGCACTACATCTGCTGATTCAGTAACGGTACCTTCAACAACAACGTCCATTTCTTCTAGTTCGGGATCTGCAACAAGCAGTTCATCCACGAGTACAGAAGAAACATCGCAAACAAGCGAATCAACACAAATGAGCAGATCAAATTCCTCGGAAAATTAAGTTAAAGGAGTAATTTTACAACTATGGGTAAATATTTTGGAACAGACGGCGTCCGCGGTGAAGCCAACAAGGAACTTACGCCAGAACTTGCATTTAAGCTGGGACGATGCGGAGGTTATGTCCTAAGCCAGCATGAAGAAGAAGGAAAACGCCCACGCGTACTAGTGGGGCGGGATACAAGAATCTCAGGTCAAATGTTAGAAGAAGCGCTGATTTCAGGACTTTTATCGGTGGGTATCGAAGTGTTCCAACTAGGTGTGATTTCTACGCCAGGTGTTGCTTATCTGACACGATTACAAAAAGCAAGTGCAGGAGTCATGATCTCTGCTTCTCACAATCCAGCGCAGGATAATGGAATCAAATTTTTTGGTGCAGACGGTTTTAAATTAGTAGATGATCAAGAACTAGAAATCGAAGCGTTATTGGATGCAGAAGTAGATGAATTGCCTCGTCCATCAGCTGATGGTTTGGGAACTGTAGAAGAATTTCCAGAAGGTTTATTGAAATATTCTCAATTCCTTGTACAAACGATCAATGGCGATCTTTCCGGTTTGACGATTTGTGTCGATGCAGCAAACGGAGCAACTTCAACAAGTGTCAATCGTTTGTTCGCTGATCTTGAAACAGACTTCTATACAATGGGCACAAATCCAGATGGTTTAAACATCAATGATGGGGTAGGTTCTACACATCCAGAACGTTTAGCTGAGATGGTCGTTGAAAAAGGAGCGGACGCTGGTCTAGCTTTCGATGGCGATGGCGATCGCATCATCGCGGTAGATGAACTTGGGAATATCGTCGATGGTGATAAAATCATGTTTATCTGTGCTAAATACTTAGCTGAAAAAAATCGCTTGAAAAAAGACACTATCGTTACAACTGTGATGAGCAACTTAGGCTTCCACAAAGCGGTAGAAGGAATCGGTCTGAAAGATGTCGTTACACAAGTCGGTGATCGTTATGTTGTAGAAGAAATGCGCAAAAACGATTATAATTTTGGTGGCGAGCAGTCTGGACACATGATTTTCTTAGATTTCAACACAACTGGTGATGGGATGCTTTCAGGAATTCAGTTGTTGAATATTATGAAACAGACGGGTAAAAAATTATCTGAGCTTGCAGCAGAGGTAACGATTTATCCGCAAAAGTTAGTGAATATCCGCGTAAGTGATAAAAATGGTGCGATGGATGTTCCAGCAATTAAAAAAGTGATCGAAGAAGCAGAAGCTGAAATGGGATCAGAAGGTAGAATCCTAGTTCGTCCTTCCGGCACAGAACCATTACTTCGTGTGATGGCAGAAGCGCCTACCGATGAGAAAGTTAATTACTATGTCGATAAAATCGCGGCAGTAGTCAAAGAAGAAATCGGTCTAGATTAAGAACCTAAAATATAAGACAAAAAACAAAGACCAGTGACGGTTATTCGTCGCTGGTCTTTGCTTTTTCTTTTATTTAAAAACATATTGTGTAAGAAATATTATACCAATGTAAGAGATGAAAAAAATCAACATCACTAGTAAAATAGCACGTTTGCGTGCTTTATCTGCTTTTAATCCTATTTTTTTGTGGATATGATCAAGAATAATATAACTAGGAATTTGAGCCAATAGATAGACGTAATAATAGTTTTGCCCGTCCGCAATAAGGAGGTACAAGACAAGAGAAGCAACTATACTATCAAAAAAGAGAATAGACCAGCGTAAGAGCGTTAATTTTGTTACCATCGAAAATCATAGGTAGAACTCCAGCGTGCTTCAATCAAGGTTATTCTACCAGTCCCTCTATTGCCGTTAGCATCTATATAACTATCATTTTTGTAAACATCAGGCTTGATAGTGGTAGTATCTAATTCAGAAGCAAGGGAGACGATTGCAGTAGAAGTCAGGACGAGTGAGGAAACAACAATTGTAGTGACAAAAATAATAAGCATTTTTCTTATCATAGGACAACCTCCATTTTGTTTTTGTTATAATATGAGTATAATAGTTTCTTTGTTACCCTTATATTTTATAATCATCGAATTGTTTTTGGTAGATTTGTTGCATAAGCTCACAAAAATTTTGGAGGGAGAAAAAATTGAGGTTTGGCGAAATGTATCGATATATAAGGAAAGGGAAAGGAATGACTCAAAAAGAAGTTTGTAATGATTTTTTAGATAGGACAACTCTTTCGCGGATTGAAAAAAATGAGACGGAGCCAAGGTTTGAAAATGCTTGTTATTTATTAGAGAGGATAGATGTATCTTTAGATGAATTTAGATATTTGGCAAATATAGAGAATAGAGATAATCGTACAAGGCTTATTGAGGATTTTTATTCTATTATTTCAAATACAGAAAGTGCACAGATAAGAAAGTTGTATAGACGATGTTTAGAATTTACATCTACTTGTTCAGATAAAAAAATAGAAGAAATCCTGTTGATTTTACGCTTGTATTTATCTGCTGATCCTATGGTCTTTGATAAAACAGAATGCAAAGGGTTGGTGACTCCGATTTGGCAGCGGCTTTCAAAAATAGAGGTGTGGACATTAAGAGATATTCAAATATTTGCGATCATTTCATTTCATCTAGAAATCAGCACGTTAGAAATAATGTATCCGATTCTATTAGCTACGCTTGATAGATATAATCGATTGGATGTTGTCGATACAGTAAGGCTGACACTTTTGATGAATATCTCTCAAATATATATACAAAAAAATCTTGTAGAAGATGGCCGATATATGTTGAATCTAGCAAAAGATATTGCGAAACGAGCAAAACGAGCTGATTTTCTAGGCGCGATCTTCGTAAGATTAGGGTACTGCCAAAACGATACAAAATTAATGCAAAAAGGGTTTGATTTACTTGAAGTAGTTGAAGAAACGGAATTAAAAGTCAAATTATTAAAGGAACTCCAATATTATAGACAGAGAAAGTGAACGATTTATTGAAACGAGGTTTTAAAAAGTAAACGGGAAATAAAGTAAAAATACCGAACACTAAAAATCAAATTTTTTGGTGTTCGGTACATACTATGCTTTTATTTTTTTACAAAAGACTGCAAAAATCAAATGATTTCCCGTACAGAAACGTTACTCAACTGTCACTGATTTCGCCAGATTACGTGGCTTGTCAACGTCAAACCCTCGTAACAGTGTAGCGTAATAGGCAAGTAATTGAGTCGGTACGACTGTGGCAAGAGTAGACAGATAAGGGTGGACTGCTGGCAGTACTAGTTGGTCATTTTCCTTTTCTAATCCTTCTGAGACGATAACTAATGTTTTAGCACCACGGCTTTCGACTTCTTTCAGATTACCTCGAGTATGCGCGCCAGTCACTTCTTCACTGATGATTCCGATCACGGGTGTTCCTTCTTCAATCAAAGCAATTGTTCCGTGTTTCAATTCACCAGCAGCAAAACCTTCTGCCTGGATGTAACTGATTTCTTTCAATTTCAAAGCGGCTTCAAGAGAAACGTTGTAGTCTGCCCCGCGTCCGATATAAAAAGCATTTCTTGTGTCACTGAGGTATTCTGCAGCCAGCTCCTCTAAATAATCTTTCTGGGCAATGACCGATTCCATCGCATTTGCGACTAAACTCAATTCATGAGTGATATCGAACGAAAGAGAAGTTTCTACTTCTTTTTTGTCACCGATAGCTTTGGCTAATAAAGTCAATACTGCTATTTGTGCAGTATAAGCTTTCGTTGATGCTACTGCAATCTCAGGTCCGGCATGCAACAATAGGGTGAAGGATGCTTCTCGCGAAAGAGTAGAGCCAGCAACATTTGTAATCGTAAGTGAAGGATAGCCAAGACGGTTGATTTTTACCAGCACTTGCCGACTGTCCGCTGTTTCGCCACTTTGACTCAAGAAAATAAAGAATGGTTTTTTTGAAAGAAGAGGTGTGTTATAGCCGAATTCACTAGCTAAATGAACCTCGACAGGAATCTGTGTCAATTCTTCCAAAGTCTGTTTACCAGCTAATCCCGCATGGTAACTAGTTCCGCAAGCAACGATGTAGATTCGATCGCTGTCAGATAATGTACCGATCAGTTTTGGATCAAGAGGGACCCGATTGTCTTCTGTTACGTATTTTTGAGCAATACGGCGCATGATAATAGGCTGTTCGTCGATTTCTTTCAGCATATAAAAAGGATAGGTGCCTTTCTCGATATCTGAAGCATCTACTTGCGCTTCAAATGAAGAACGTTCCATAATGTCGCCCGCAAAATTTTGGATAATAATTTTGTCTGATGTAACGGTAACCATCTCTTCATCTTCGACCTCGACGAATTTCTTCGTATGAGCAAGCATAGCCATTGCATCGCTGGCAATCACATTGAATCCATCACCAAGTCCGACTAACAATGGGCTTTTGTTTTTTGCTACATAAATCACATCAGGTGTTGTACGATCAATCAAAGCGAAAGCATAAGAACCTTTGATGATGCGCAAAGCTTTTAAAAATGCCTCTTTTGCCGTCATATCCTTCGCAAAAGTTTCAATCAGATGAGCGATAATCTCAGTATCTGTCTCACCGATAAAGTGATCATCTGTTAAATAAGCATTTTTAAGTTCTTCGAAGTTTTCGATCACGCCATTATGGACGAGCACGAAACGTCCGCTTTGTGAAGTATGTGGATGGGCATTTTCCTCAGATGGTTGTCCGTGGGTTGCCCAACGTGTATGGCCGATGCCTATATTTCCTGTAGTATCAGAAGTTATTCTCTCTTTTAAATTTTGGATTCTGCCTTGTGCCTTGACTAAATGATCTGTCGTGCCATCTGAGACAAAGATGCCAGCTGAATCATAACCGCGGTATTCCAATTTTTCTAGCCCGCCAATCAATCCTGGTGTTACATTTTTTAATCCAATCATTCCAACAATTCCGCACATAAAAAACATCCTACTTTCTATAATGAATTCGTATGAATGCTTCCAGCTGCAGGAAAATCCTTTTGTTTTATCTTTGCAGATACTTTTTGTGGATCTTCTGTAGAGTGCAGTCCCTAGGGTCATCCGCCGAATCTTTCGATAAACCCTCTCCTCGTCATCTGTTTACACAGACCAGGCGCTATCCTAAAAGGTATAACTATCCTCCTTTTTTATTTTTTATCTGGAAACATTTAAAATCATACCCTTTTGCGAATGTTTTTGTCAACAAAAAAAGAATAAAAATAAATTGGTATATATCGAATTGCTTTTTGGATGTGCGTTTTGTGTCAAAAAATAATCGGTTTTTATCTATCATCTTTTTCAGGAGTTCGGTACAATAGAAAGTAATAGGATGAAGGAGGAGAAAAATGGATTCAAAAATTGAAATCATGACACTTGGAAGGTTAAAAAAACAATTGTCCGAATTTGAAGCATCAGCTGGTGTATCAGATGATACAAAAATATTTTTAGATACTGGTTGGGATAGCATCCAGGAAATCGCACCTGATGCCTTGGAAGTTGTCCAAGCGCGAGAGTTTACGGTAGAAGATGAATGGACAAAAGAATCATTTTCCGGGTATGCGCGTGAAGAAAAAGCAGAGCGGTTCGACGCTTCCGAGCAGTCAGAAACTGTAATCGTCATAAAAAACTTGTATTAGAAAGGAGAAAGAATGAATAAAAAACGTTGGGCAGCAGTTCTGATTGCTGCGGGATTATTTGTGGTTTCGTTAGTTTCGGCGAGTTTGACTAAGCCTCAGGAAAACAATCAAGTCGAAGGGTTGAACAGTTGGTTATACGGGGATGAAGAGTTAGTACCAAATGTGTTGGAAGAGGGAGACAGTACGCAAAAAATCGTAAAACTAACAGTAGATGGTACGATTGCTGCAGGAGGATCTTCTGGTTTATTTGCTTCTGAAGGCTATAACCATGAAAATTTCATGGAACAACTGAAAGCTGTGGAAGAAGATCCAACAGTCAAAGGAATCTTTTTAGAAGTAAACTCTCCTGGTGGTGGTGTCTATGAAAGTGCGGAAATCGCTAAGAAATTAGATACGATCCGTAAAGAACATGATATCCCGATGTATGTCAGTATGAAAAACATGGCAGCTAGCGGTGGTTACTATATTTCTGCTCAAGCAGATAAAATCTTTGCAACCGAAGAAACAGTGACCGGTTCAATTGGTGTGATCATGTCAGGATTGAATTATTCAGGCCTTTTAGAAAAACTGGGTGTGGAAGACACAACAGTGAAAAGTGGCGCATTGAAAGATATGGGTTCAGGAACACGCCCAGAGACAAAAGAAGAGGAAGCAGTGCTTCAAGCGTATATTGATAGTGCGTATCAACGATTTGTAAGAATCGTTAGCGAGGGACGAAATAAATCTGAAGAAGCAGTCAAAAAAATAGCAGATGGAAGGATTTATGATGGTGTCCAAGCAAAAGAAGTAGGTTTAGTCGATGAATTGGGATTCCCTGAAGACGCCTTACAAGCTATGCGAAAGGAACAAAAACTTGAAGATGCTGAATTAGTAGAATATTCCTCCGCATCATCTGGATTTGCCAGCACATGGTTAGGGAGCAAACTGGCAGAGTTCCAAGGATTGAAATCTTCTGAAACTAGTCAGATCTTATCAATACTTGAGAATCTCGGAACTGCAGAATCACCAAAAGCAATGTATTATTACGGAGGTGAGTAAGCATGACGGAACTTCCAAACGAAAATAAGGAACAAGGAAGAGAGAGGCAGCAGCAGCCTGCTGTGGGACCTGATCCAAGCTTTTCCCAAAAGGTGCTGAGCTCTTTTGAAAGAGAACCGATGACGTCAGAAGAAATCAAAAAGAAACAACGGAAATGGAAAAAGTATACTGACACAAAAAATGAACCACCAAAAGCAAATGATTTTCCTCATTATTTCTATGCAGGTTTTTTGATCCGAATGTTTGCCTTCTTGATCGATCTTTTGTGTATCGGAGCTATTACACGTTTAACACTTGGTATTGCCAAAAATCTAGGTTGGCTGAATTTTTCAGATTCGTATTTGAGTCTCTATGGATTCACAGCATTACTCATTTATTTAGCGTATTTTGTTTTATTGACGAAACTCAATCATGGCCAAACGATTGGGAAAATGATCTTCGGTATTCGAGTCATCAGTTTTGATGAAGAAGAACTTAGCTGGTCAACTGTTTTAGTTAGAGAAGGTGCTTGTCGGTTCATTCTAAAGTTTCCTTTGCTGATGTTAGGGTATCTTCCAGCAATCTTTAATCAGAAAAAGCAGCATCTGGGAGATCTTTTCACTAATACAAGTGTCGTTACGATTAATCTGATCAAAGCATTCAACCAAGAAGTTAACAGCTGATGATCCATAAAAAACAGTAGTTTGAAGCATCTTCTAAAAGTCAGATCAAAAATCTAGCTTTTAGAGGATGCTTCGATTATTTTTAATTGTCATGCTTTTTTTGTTTTGCTACTATTGAACATGAGCTGAACATAAGCAAGAGGAGGACACTGCGTGAAGCCGATTGATTTTCCAGAAAAATATGAGAATTTAATGCGAGTGGCCCAACAAGCACTAGCAAACCAGCAATATCAGCAGGCAAAAGAACTATTTCAACGTGCTTACGAGTTGAAAGAAAGCTTTGAGGCTAATAGCCTGCTTGTTTTTTGTCTTTATGAGTTAGACGAGAAAAAAGAAGCGTTGAAACAAGCACTCTTACATGAAAAACAGTATCTTCAAAACGAGGAGTTTGCTGAATTTTATTTTGACTTGTTAATCAGCGCACAAGATTTTTTATATGCTAGAAAATTGATAGCAAGTACAGATTTTTATGAATCTTTTGAGCAGCGTATCATTGAAAAAATCCAATTTGCAGAAGAATTGTCCGGACAAATGGAGAGGCAAAAAGTCAAGGCACTCCATAAAAAATCGGAGGAACTTCCTTCATTGGAACCAGCACGTCAGCTGTCGTCTATCGAGGAGATCGAACAGCTTCCTTACCATGAGTTTATCCAAACAGCGAGTAAACTGATTGTATTACCAGAGGTCCATATTTTAGCGAGGGCAAAATTGCTGGAGACACTCAGGCAATTGAATGAATGCAACCCTGTTTTCTATTTGACGATTGAAGAAAAACTAGTCAAAGTCATACCCAAAGATTTGCCTAAGCCACAGCAACAGTCAAGTTATCGACAATTGTGTGTGTTTTCAGATCATTACGGGAATGAAGATGCGCTACTTAGTTCGGTGCTGAAAGAAGAATTTACGTTGCAATCTGCAATCGTTTATCCTGTCTATGATACATACATTGAAGACCCGAGGCGTTGGTTTCAACTGACTGTAGAGGCATGTACAGGAAAAACGATGTATGATGGTACGGAAGATGAAAAACAAGATTTTTTTAAAAAACGAGAGAAAATTTTGCAGCAAATGATCTTCTTCCATTAGATTTTATCAGTGAAAAAGATAAAAATGTTATGAAAAACAAGGATTCTACCCATTCAATATGTTTACAATTTGAAAGGGTTAGTGTACTATTTAAAGGTATGCATGAAACGTTTTTGATGTATAAAATGAATTTCTAAACTCGGAGGGAATTAAATGACTGCAACATTTGAAAAAAAAGGCACGAATGATGGTGTTTTAAAATTTACGATTGCGCAAGACGAAATCCAAAAAGGATTAACAACTGCGTTTAATAAAGTGAAAAAAAGCTTGAACGTACCTGGATTCCGTAAAGGGAAAGTTTCTCGTCAAGTATTCAACCGTATGTACGGTGAAGAAGCTTTATATGAAGATGCATTGAATGCTGTATTACCAGAAGCTTATGAAGCTGCTGTCAAAGAAGCTGGCATCGACCCTGTTTCTCAACCAAAAATCGATGTTGAAAGCATGGAAAAAGGTCAAGACTGGGTAATCACTGCTGAAGTAACAGTGAAACCAGAAGTAAAATTAGGACAATATAAAGATCTAGTTGTTGAAAAACAAGACCGTGAAGTAACAGATGCTGACGTGGATGCACGTATCAAACGTGAACAAGAAGCACAAGCTGAATTAGTTATCAAAGAAGATGCTGCAGCTGAAAATGGCGATACAGTAGTAATCGACTTCGAAGGCTTTGTAGATGGCGAAGCGTTTGATGGCGGAAAAGGCGAAAATTACTCACTTGAATTAGGTTCAGGTTCATTCATTCCAGGATTTGAAGATCAATTAGTTGGTCATAAATCAGGTGAAAGTCTAGATGTAAATGTAACTTTCCCAGAAGATTATCAAGCAGAAGATCTTGCTGGAAAAGAAGCAGTTTTCAAAGTGACAATCCATGAAGTAAAAGCAAAAGAAGTGCCTGAATTAGATGACGAATTCGCAAAAGATGTGGATGACGAAGTATCAACATTAGACGAATTGAAAGAAAAATATCGCAAAGAATTAGTAGAAACAAAAGAAAAAGCAGCGGACGATGCAAAAGATGAAGCAGCAATCCGTATGGCTGTTGAAAACGCAGAAATCGTTGAATTGCCACACGTGATGGTTCATGATGAAGTACATCGTTCAATGGACGAATTCTTGAACAACATGCAACGTCAAGGTATCTCTCCTGAAATGTACTATCAATTAACTGGTTCTACAGAAGAAGACTTGCATAAACAATTCGAAGGTGAAGCAGAAATGCGCACAAGAACAAATCTTGTGATCGAAGCAATTGCAGCTGCTGAAAATCTTCAAGCAACAGAAGAAGAAATCAATGCAGAAATCCAAGAATTATCAGAAACATACAACATGCCAATCGAACAAATCAAACGCGTGTTGACAGAAGATATGCTGGAACATGATGTGACAATGAAAAAAGCAATCGAATTGATCACGGGTACAGCGACAGAAGCAAAAGAATAGAAATTAAGTAATAGAGGTCATGAAATAAGGGACTGTGACATGTTTGTTGTCACAGTCCCTTATTTTTTGCTAAGCGTGAAAATATACAAAGATATAGGTCAATCGATCCTTTGTTAAACACTTTTTCTTTTTACTAAACTATGTTATGATAGTAAAAGACTGTAAAGTCTCTGATAGTTTCTTGCATACTTTTTGCAAGTTAAGGGGTGAAGACCATGTATGACAATCCAAGTAGCAATGAGACCGTACGCTGTTCTTTTTGTGGGAAAACCCAAGAAGAAGTGAAAAAAATCGTAGCTGGTCCAGGGGTCTACATCTGTAATGAATGTATCGACCTATGTAAAGAAATCATTGATGAAGAATTTTATGAAGAAGCTGTACGCGAATTCACTGAAGTCCCTAAACCACTAGAAATTCTTGAAGTATTGAATAACTACGTGATTGGACAAGATCGCGCAAAACGCTCGTTAGCTGTCGCTGTATACAATCACTACAAACGTGTCAATCAGCAAGCACAAGAGAACACAGATGATGTTGAACTACAAAAAAGCAATATCTGCTTGATCGGACCTACTGGGTCAGGGAAAACATTTTTGGCACAAACATTAGCAAAAACGTTGAATGTACCTTTTGCAATCGCAGATGCGACAAGTTTGACAGAAGCTGGTTATGTGGGTGAAGATGTAGAAAACATTTTGCTTAAATTGCTCCAGTCTGCTGATTACAATGTGGAACGTGCAGAAAAAGGGATCATCTATATTGATGAGATCGATAAAATCGCGCGTAAAAGCGAAAATGTATCCATCACTCGTGATGTTTCCGGTGAAGGTGTCCAACAAGCCTTGCTGAAGATTCTAGAAGGAACTGTTGCAAGTGTTCCGCCTCAGGGAGGACGTAAACATCCACATCAAGAATTTATCCAGATCGATACGACGAATATCTTGTTCATCGTAGGTGGGGCGTTTGATGGTATCGAAACAATCGTGAAGAACCGCATGGGCGAAAAAACGATTGGATTTGGTACGCAAAACCAAAAACTTTCTGAAGACGAAAGCGTCATGCAGCATATCATTCCTGAAGATTTGCTGAAATTCGGATTGATTCCTGAGTTTATCGGACGATTACCTGTTATGGCAGCTTTAGAGAAATTGACAACAGATGATCTGGTACGGATCTTGACTGAGCCAAAAAATGCGTTAGTCAAACAATATCAAAAACTTCTTTCTCTAGATGATACCGAACTTGAATTTGAACCTGAAGCATTGAGAGCTATTGCGAAAAAAGCAATCGAACGCAACACTGGTGCTCGAGGTCTTCGTTCTATCATCGAAGAAATCATGATGGATGTGATGTTTGATATCCCTTCAAATGAAAACATCGAAAAAGTGATTATCACCAAAGAAGCAGCTGAATTGTCTGGTGAGCCAACAGTGATCTATAAAGATTCAGAGAAAAAAGCGGGTTGATGAGAAGAGGCTGCCGTAAAAGTCATTTTGGCTTTTACGACAGCCGCTTGCTTTATTCATCACCTTTTTAAGGAGAGAGACCATGAAAGTCCATCAAGCTGAAATCATCATAAGTGCAGTGGCACCAAAACAATATCCAGAGACACAATTGCCGGAAATAGCTCTGGCAGGGCGATCAAATGTAGGGAAATCTTCTTTTATCAACACGTTGATTGATCGAAAGAATTTAGCCCGTACTTCCGGTAAGCCTGGAAAGACCCAGACCTTGAATTTTTATTTGATCGAGAATGCGTTGCATTTTGTCGATGTTCCAGGATACGGGTATGCAAAAGTATCCAAAACTGAACGAGCAAAATGGGGAAAGATGATCGAGACATATTTAACGACCAGAGAACAACTACGTGCGGTCGTTTCTTTAGTAGATCTGCGCCATAAGCCTTCTCAAGAAGATATCCAGATGTATCAATTTTTGAAGTATTATGATATCCCTGTAATCGTTGTTGCTACTAAGGCAGATAAGATTCCTCGCGGTAAATGGAACAAGCACGAAAGCGAGATCAAAAAAGCATTGGATTTTGATCGTAATGACACATTTATTCTTTTTTCTTCCGTTACAAAACAAGGAAAAGAAGAAGCATGGGCAGCAATCGAACAAGCAATCGAATCATAAAAAGAATAAAAAAGACTTACTAGCCAAACTCTTCCATAAAAGTTTGGCTAGTAAGTCTTTTTTTGCAGAACTTATCTTACTTTTGTTTCTTGTCTTTTTTCTTTTCGTTTTGTGGCTGCGGTTTTAGAAACCGATCGATTTCTTCTTTTGGCGCAACTGTTTTTTCCGGATCGACAGCAAATGATTCGAAAAGTTTATCTAAATTGTCTGTACGTTCAAATTTCAATCCCATCGCGAACACCTCTTTGTTCCTTTTTTACTTAGTTTACCATGTAATACCTAAAATTGGTTTCTAAGACAAAAAGTTTTAGTTTTTCTTTATCATTCGTTATAATTAAATTATAAAAAGATTTGAAAGAGGTGAGAAAATGATTGGTGAAGATAAATTATTAATGACTATCCAGCTCACAGACTTAAATGAGGAAGAAAAAAAACAGGAAATAAGCGATTGGGCTGTTTTGACACGTCTGTTGATCCAGCCAACATTTATCCGCTCTTTCGCTCAACAAGCGGAGCCGTATGATCTTAGGAAACTGCAAGAAAAAATAATGCTCGCATCGGTAAGAGACGAAAGCTGGTTAGTTGTAGGGAATGACGAGAACGAGTGTAGTTTTCGTTTGGAAGGCAATCAATTGTTGATAAAAAATGTATTGGCTATCCCTGTTTTCAAAGAAAACCAGTTTTTGATTCGAGATTTCATTCAGAAAAAAATGATTGCCCATGGTGTGTTTGCTTATATGAGAGCTTATAGCGAGTTTATCTATCACAATACAAAACAGATTCCCCAGCGGCTGCTGTTTGAGACGATGGATGAAATCGAGCGTTTACCTAAAATGAAACAGAAAAATGGCGACGTAGTAGTGGATTGCAATCAATTTCCAGGCTACGATCTTTTTTATCAAGGCTTATGTTTTACCTCATGCTGGGAAATGTATTACAGTCACTATTACCATCAAATCATCCCCAAACCGATTTTTCTCGATACACAACAAGTAGAAAAAGTAAAAGAATTAGATAACGAAGTCATATATATCCAGCTTTATCGAGACCCATTCAATTGGCAAAAAACAAACAATCAGCTCTTCCAATCCTATTTTAGAGACCAGCTTGGGTTTGACCACCTTGCTTGGGATAACGGCGTGGGATTGTTGAAACCACCATTTGTTGAATACATTTATACTGATCATACGATTCAATCTGTCCAGTATCAAAATGCGCAGATGCAACCTGTTCCCAAAAAAAATGCCTCGTTCTTTGTAACGAAAAGTTATGATATTCAAGGAGGAAATTATAAAGAAAGACGTGTCCGCGGAACACTGAATGCCCAGGCGTATTTTCCTTGGGTTGACGAGAATCGCGCGCGCATGATGTGCTATAAGATCATCGATCCGACTGTTGCTTTGGACAATGGAATCGAAGCGTATTGTTATTACATCAGGGAATATCTAGAAGTAGAGGTAACAGATGAGAAATATCAAGATTATCTTTTATCATTAAGAATCTATGTTCCTTCTGAAGCACTTCCGGATCTACCGTTAAAGGAAATCAAACACAGACTCTCTGATATTGCCTTCAAACGAATAAAGAAAAAACGGCGTAGTGTCCAATTTGATGTCAAGAAAGGCGAGAAGCATCTGCGTGTGCAGTTTTTAGATTATCGCGAATTAGAACAATTGATTACTTTACAAAAAATATGAGGTGAAGAAAATGGATAAACAACTTTATTATCGAATAATGGTTCCAGCATCATTATTATCCGTCTGTCTCTTTTTTGTTCCTAATTTTCCTATTCGATCAGTCATCGGTTTCTTGGTCATGTTTGGTGGGATGGGACTTTATTATTACCTTCTTCATAAGGAAAGAAAACCTGCTTCTGTTTATATGAAAAAAACAAGAAGCGAAAATAACAAACGATAAAACAGTTTGATAATAGTCAAATAAAGTAGGAAACCAGTCAAAAAAAGACTGGTTTTTTATTTTTTTGACTGATTTATAATTTTTGCGAACGTTTTTGACTGATTTGTATTGCGAGTCTAAAAAAAATATGCTATTATTTGTATTGAGGTGATCGTGAAAATGCTTACAGAGGAACGCAGACAAAAAATACTAGACTTGCTTGAACAGCAGAAAATCGTGAAATCACAAGACCTTGTAAACCTTTTGAATGCTTCAGAATCAACGATAAGGCGTGATTTGCAAGAGTTGGAGAATGGTGGGTTTCTAGAAAGAGTCCATGGCGGCGCTAAGAAAGAGCAATTATTGAATTTTGAGCAGAATATGAGTGAAAAATCACTCAAAAACGTTCATGAAAAACAGCAGATCGCCAAATTGGCAGCTGAAACCATTAATGACGAAGATGTCATCTATTTAGACGCTGGCTCTACTACTTTAGAAATGATCCCTTTTTTACAAGGAAAACAAATCACAGTGGTGACAAATTCCGTTCAACATGCGGCAAATTTAGTTGATTTGGAGCTTGCTACGATCATTTTAGGTGGAACGATCAAGCTGTCAACCAATGCTGTTTTAGGATCTAATGCGATAGAACAACTAAAACATTTTCATTTCAATAAAGCGTTTATGGGAATGAACGGTGCGCATATCGAGCAAGGATTCACGACTCCGGATCCAGAAGAAGCAGCTGTTAAACGTTTAGCCATGAAAAATTCTGAAGAGACATTTGTATTGATTGATCATACTAAATTCAACCAGTTGTCTTTCACCTCTGTTGCACCTTTGGAAGCAGCCACGATCATAACCGAGCGTTGTCCATTAGAATTCATCAATGAATTCCGTGAAAAGACAACAATTAAGGAGGCAATACAATGATTTACACAGTAACACTTAATCCATCAATTGATTATATTGTACGCGTAGATGGGTTAAAACTAGGTGATTTGAACCGGATGAAAGAAGACTTCAAATTGCCTGGAGGAAAAGGGATCAATGTTTCCCGTATTTTGAAACGGATCGATTCTCAATCTACAGCACTAGGTTTTTTAGGAGGATTCACTGGCGAATTTATTTCGAAGTGGCTTGAAAAAGAACAAATCAAATCTTTGTTCACACACGTGCAAGAAGATACAAGAATCAATATCAAACTAAAATCAGATACTGAAACTGAAATTAACGGTTTAGGTCCAGCTATTTCAGACGAAGAAATCAATGAATTGAAGCAAGCACTAGGGACAGTAGAACAAGGAGACATCGTCGTATTGTCAGGAAGCGCGCCAGCCAGCCTACGAAAAGGATTTTATCAAGAACTGATTGATATCATTCGAGAAAAAGGTGCAGATTTCGTAATCGATACAACAGGTGATGATCTAAAAAATGCACTTGTTAAGAAACCGTTGTTGATCAAACCAAACAATCACGAATTAGCTGAGCTTTACAATACAACCTTCCAATCTGTAGAAGAAATCATTCCGTATGGAAAAAAATTACTAGCTGAAGGGGCACAGAATGTGCTGATCTCAATGGCTGGAGACGGCGCTTTGCTCTTTACAGAACAAGGAACTTATAAAACGAATGTATTGGTTCGCCCATTGAAAAATTCAGTAGGTGCAGGGGATTCAATGATCGCCGGTTTTATTGGTGCTTACAGCCGGACGAAAGATCCGATCGAAGCCTTTAAATGGGGAGTTGCTTGTGGAAGCGCAACGGCTTTTTCTGATGACTTGGCAGCTCGCGAACTGATTGATGAGTTATTGCCAGAAGTTGAAATCACAAAAATTGATTAGTTTCAAGGAGGATAATCATGAATATCAAGGATTTAATGGTCAAAGAAGCAATGATCATGGATTTGCAAGCGACTGATAAAAAAGGCGCGATCGATGAAATGGTCCAAAAAATGTTTGATGCCGGCCGGATTTCCGATATCGACACATATAAAGAAGGAATTCTAGCTCGTGAAGCACAAACCTCTACAGGTCTTGGTGACGGAATCGCCATGCCTCACGCGAAAAATAGTGCAGTCAAAGAAGCAACAGTTTTATTTGCAAAAAGCCAAAAAGGAGTAGATTATGAAGCATTAGACGGACAGCCCACCTATCTGTTTTTCATGATCGCAGCTCCAGAGGGCGCGAACGACACACACTTGCAAGCATTAGCAGCACTATCTCGATTGCTGATTGATGCAGATTTTGTAGCGAAATTAAAAGAAGCAAGTACACCAGAAGAAGTCCAAGACTTGTTCCAAACAGCTGAAGAGCAAAAAGAAGCAGAAGAAAAAGCAGAACAAGAAACACAAGCTGCAGAAGCTTCTGCTCATCCAGAAAGAAAATTCGTTGTTGCCGTTACAGCTTGCCCAACAGGAATCGCTCATACTTACATGGCAGAAGATGCTTTGAAGAAAAAAGCGAAAGAAATGGGAGTGGAGATCAAAGTCGAAACGAACGGTTCAGAAGGAATCAAAAACCGATTGACTGCTGAAGACATCGCTCGTGCAGAAGGCGTGATCGTTGCAGCAGACAAAAAAGTAGAGATGAACCGTTTTGACGGAAAAGAATTGATCAATCGTCCAGTCAGTGATGGTATCCGTAAACCAGAAGAGTTGATCAATCTAGCTCTTAGTGGTACTGCACCAGTATTCCATGGTGACGGAAAAGAAAATAGTTCAGAAGAAGGAAACGCGGATGGTACTGTCGGACAAAGAATCTATAAAGATTTGATGAATGGCGTATCACACATGTTACCATTCGTTATTGGTGGAGGAATCGCTATTGCTCTTTCTTTCATGATTGACCAATTTATTGGCGTGCCGCATGACCAGTTATCGAATCTGGGGAACTACAATCAAGCTGCTAGCTGGTTCAACCAAATCGGACAAGCTGCATTTGGGTTCATGTTACCGGTATTAGCTGGATTTATTGCTTCAAGTATCGGCGACCGCCCTGGTTTGATTGTTGGATTTGCTGCTGGTGCATTAGCTAATACAGGTGGCGCAGGATTCTTAGGCGCACTGATTGGTGGATTCTTGGCTGGTTATGTCATCGTATTTTTACGTAAATTATTCAAGAACTTACCAAAATCATTGGATGGAATCAAAACGATCCTCTTTTATCCAGTGTTTGGCTTACTGATTACTGGTTTCCTGATGTTGCTGGTCAATGTCCCTATGAAAGCAATCAATGATGCATTGAATGGTTTCTTGACAAGTATGAGTGGTTCGAATGCTGCTTTACTTGGTGCATTATTAGCTGGAATGATGGCGGCAGATTTAGGCGGTCCAATCAACAAAGCCGCTTATGTATTTGGTACAGCAACTTTAGCTACGACTGTTGCCACTGGCGGAAGTGTTGTGATGGCTTCTGTTATGGCTGGAGGAATGGTCCCTCCATTGGCGATTTTCGTTGCTACACGTTTGTTCAAAAATAAATTCAGCAAAACAGATCAAGATGCTGGTTTGACGAACATCGTGATGGGACTTTCGTTTGTCACGGAAGGATCGATTCCATTTGCAGCAGCTGACCCGATTCGTGCCATTCCAAGTTTTATTATTGGTTCTGCTTTAACTGGCGGATTAGTCGGTGCTTTCGGAATCAAATTACTGGCTCCTCATGGCGGAATTTTTGTTGTATTCTTACTGAGTCACCCAATCATGTATTTGGTGTTTATTGCTATCGGAGCAGTCGTCTCTGGTGTGATTTATGGTTTGTTGAGAAAAGCTCCTGCAGTAGCAGAAGCATAGAAATAAAAAGAAGAGACTGGGGAAATCCAGCCTCTTCTTTTTTTGTAGAGTCAAAATAGTATAGATGAGTAGTATAGATGAATAGTTGTTGTGCCATAAAATAGTTCTTCCCGGTTCGTTAAAATGATTGCTTCAAATTTGTGATCGAAGATTTAGCCTCGATTTCTTGCTTGATTCTTGGTAAGTTTGCTTCATCAGTCAAGATTACCAAAATATCTCCTACATTCATGATCGTATCACCGTGAGTCAAGATTTCCTGATTTCCTCTGCGTATAGAGATTAGCAGCATATTTTTAGGCCAATTGAAGTCCCGTACCATTAATCCGTCTAAAGAACTCTCTGCCGTTACTGGAAAATCAAAAGTTGTCCTTGCACCTTTAAGAGCGGCGGTCTGATTATTTCCAAGTAAACGTTCCAACAATGATTCGTAGATTGGATTTCCTCCGAGAAGATCATTGACGATATAAGCAACAAGAGCAGCCAACCCTAAAGGCATCAGATGATTGAGAGAGCCAACCATTTCTGTCACTAAAATAATTGCTGTCAGCGGTGCTTTCCCAATTGCTGTGAAATAACCAGCCATGGCAATCACGACGAAATCCTTGATGTAGATTGGATCCATCCCGAAATCAACCATGATGTTTCCATAAAAGCTACCGATTAAAGCACCCAATGTCAATATCGGAAGGAAAATCCCTCCTGGAAGACCACCACCATAAGAAATCATGGAAAAAACGAATCGAAGAACAAACAAACCGATAATCATAATGATTGGCAATGAAGCATGTCCAAAAGCTAAAACGATTTGATTGCCTCCGCCTAGCGTACTAGGCCATAAATAACCAATCGGCAAAATCAGCAAGAAAGGAACGAATCCATGAAAATAAGCTGGTAAAGGCAATCGGTTGTAAAATTTTGGCAATGCCAACAGGACCTTTTGATAAATAAAACCTAAGACGCCTAGAAGTACGCCTAATACCACCAAAGAACCATAATATTTCAACGGCAAAGAAGGAAGATCCCCTAGATATAAAACTGGTCTTAAGCCAAAAAAATAAAGAGAGACAAAGTTAGCCGTGATAGCTGAAGCAAAAGATGTCAGCCAAACAAGAGGAGAGAAGGAGTGATGGATTTCTTCTAAAACAAAGAGTAATCCTGCGATAGGAGCATTGAATGCTGCTGCAAGTCCGCTACTTGCTCCGCTAGAAATCAAAATCTTTTCTTCTGAAGATGGACTCCGAAACAATTGTCCAGCTCCTTGTCCGATAGCTGCACCAAGCTGTATAGAAGGGCCTTCTCGACCTAGAAAAAGTCCTGCGCCAACTGAAAGTACACCACCAATGAACTTTTTCCATAAAACAGAGAACCAGTTCATTGATAATTCCCCTCGAAGCTGTCCTTCTACTTGTGGAATCCCGCTTCCTTTGATATCCGGTTCATTTTTGACCAGATAACCCACAAAAAATGCTGCAAGGATGCAGCAAATGGCCATGCCAACTAAGTAAATCGGCTGTTCCCGACTTATTTCATAGATGCTTCGAACAAAATCGCCTAACTTTTCGATCGATAAACGAAACAGGCTAACAACGATTCCTGTCAGTAGTCCAACGAATATTCCTTTTAGAATAAAATATATCTGAGTTTTATCTAATTTCTTGATTTTTCCTTTTTTTTCCATTCAAACGCCTCGCTTTCTTTTAATTTAGCGCGAAATCAACGAATTGACAAGGAGAAATCCATAAAAAGAAACAAATGATTTTGAATTAGCTAGTTTAATGAAAGCCAAGAAAATGCTATAATTAACAAGATTGATAAAAGAAAGGATGTTGTTAATGTCATCCAAAGCTGAATTATTAAACGGGATGAACCCCCGTCAGAAAGAAGCTGTTCTTCACACTGACGGACCATTATTGCTGATGGCAGGTGCGGGAAGTGGAAAGACGAGAGTGTTGACGCATCGCATTGCCTATTTGATTGAGGAAAAAGAAGTCAATCCTTGGAACATCCTAGCGATTACTTTTACCAATAAAGCTGCAAAAGAAATGAAAGAACGTGTCAATGCGATTCTCGCATCTGGAGGCGAAGATGTCTGGGTATCGACTTTTCACTCAATGTGTGTGCGTATTTTAAGAAGAGATGTTGATTTTATCGGGTATAACCGGAACTTTACGATCATCGACTCTTCTGAACAGCTGACCTTGATGAAACGGATACTGAAAGAACTGAACATTGACCCAAAAAAATATGATCCTCGCAGCATATTAGGAACAATCTCCCAAGCAAAAAATAGCTTGCAGACCCCTCAGGATTTTGCAAAAATGCAAGGTAGTTATTACGAAGAGATTGCGGCAAAATGTTACGCTGCTTATCAAAAAGAGCTTCAATACAATCAATGTATGGACTTTGACGACCTGATCATGAATACGATCCGGTTATTTGAAGAACATCCTGATTCACTCACATATTACCAAAACAAATTCCATTATATTCATGTAGATGAGTATCAAGATACAAACCACGCACAGTATACGTTGGTCAATTTATTGGCAGGTAGATTTAGAAATCTATGCGTAGTGGGAGATGCAGATCAAAGTATCTACGGCTGGCGCGGTGCAGATATGCAGAACATCTTGGATTTCGAAAAAGATTATCCAGATGCTGCAGTGATTTTGCTGGAACAGAACTATCGCTCCACGAAAAACATTCTTAGCGCGGCAAACCAAGTCATTGAAAACAATAGCAATCGAAAACCAAAAAACTTGTGGACAGAAAACAAAGAAGGAAACAAGATCACTTACTATCGTGCAGATAATGAACGAGACGAAACTCGTTTTATCGTAGACCGGATGCAAGAAGAGATTCGAAGCAATCATAGGAATTACGGCGACTTTGCCATTTTGTACCGGACGAACGCACAATCTCGTGTAATGGAAGAAACCCTGTTGAAAGCAAATATTCCTTATAAAATGGTTGGAGGGCACAAATTCTACGATCGTAAAGAAATCAAAGATATTTTAGCGTATTTAAATGTGCTGGCAAATCCTCAAGACTCAATCAGTTTTGAGCGTATCGTTAATTCGCCCAAACGAGGCATCGGACCAGGATCTATCGAAAAACTACGCAGTTTTGCTTCTCTCCATGAATGGCCGCTGCTTGAAGCAGCCCAAAATGTGGATCTGGCAAATATCGGTGGAAAAGCAGGCCAGCAATTAGGTGCATTTGGAGAGATGATTCAAGAAGTCACGCAGATGATCCCATACTTGACAGTGACAGAATTGACGAAAGAGGTTTTGGATCGTAGCGGTTACCTGGAAGATTTAAAAATTCAAAATACATTAGAAGCACAAGCGCGCATCGAAAACTTGGAGGAATTTTTAACGGTCACACAAGAATTCGATAAGCAGTTCGAACAGCAAAATGAAGAAGATGCTGATGCACCAGAAGAAAAACTAACGGTCTTCTTGAACGATCTGGCACTTGTTTCTGACATTGACAATTTAGAAGAAGACGCTTCGCAAGTGACATTGATGACGTTGCATGCAGCCAAAGGATTAGAATTTCCAGTTGTATTTCTGATTGGTCTAGAAGAAGGTGTTTTTCCTTTATCTCGAGCATTGATGGAAGAAAGCGAACTGGAAGAAGAACGTCGTCTCGCTTATGTGGGAATCACGCGAGCAGAAGAAGCGTTGTATTTAACCAATGCTTTCTCCAGAACATTATATGGACGGACGCAATATAACCGACCTTCTCGTTTTGTAGAAGAAATCGATCAAGAATTGCTAGAAATCGAGGGCATGCGTCCTACGCCTAAAAAAACACCTGTATTCGCTAAAAAAACAGCAGCATATAGCTATAAACAGCCAGAGACAGCGGTTGTTTCCTCTAAAAGTGCCACTGGAGGGGAAAAGAACAGCTGGAAACCTGGAGATAAAGTCAAACATAAAAAATGGGGACTAGGAACAGTCGTCCGAGTAAGTGGGACGTCGAAGGATCTAGAACTAGATGTGGCTTTCCCAAGTCAAGGAGTAAAACGTCTTTTGGCTGCCTTTGCGCCAATTGAAAAAGCTTAGTAGTGGAGGGTAAATGATGGAACATGAAATGACGATTGACGAAGCTGCTAAACGAGCAGAAGAACTTCGTACAAGATTGAACCAATGGTCTCGTGAATACTACGTAGAAGATAAACCAACAGTGGAAGACTATGTTTATGATAAAGAATACGCAGAATTAGTAGCAATCGAAGAACAATATCCTGATTTGATCACGTCGGATTCTCCCACTCAACGAGTAGGCGGAAAAGTATTAGAAGGGTTTGAAAAAGTCACTCATGATATTCCGCTTTATAGTTTGAACGACGTTTTCAGCAAAGAAGAGCTGATAGCTTTTGATCAACGTGTACAAAAAGCAGTGGGACGTGTAGTCGATTATTGCTGCGAACTAAAAATAGATGGTCTTTCCGTCTCTTTGCGTTATGAAGATGGGAATTTCGTTAGAGGAGCGACTCGTGGGGATGGGACTGTAGGAGAAAACATCACTGAAAACCTAAAGACTGTCCGATCAGTCCCAATCAAATTAAAAGAACCGATGAACATCGAAGTAAGAGGCGAATGTTTCATGCCAAAACGTTCATTTGTTCAATTGAATCAAGACAGAGAAGCAGAGGGAAAAGATATCTTTGCGAATCCTCGGAATGCCGCAGCCGGTTCCTTGCGTCAGTTAGATTCTAAAATCACAGCGAAAAGAAATCTGGATACTTTCTTATACACAGTAGCTGATTTCGGTCCTATGGAAGCAAAAACACAGTATGATGCGCTAGAAGAGCTAGAAAAAATAGGATTCCACACGAATCGGGAAAAACGTCTATGTCATTCGATTGATGAAGTATGGGCATACATTGAGGAATATCATGATAAACGTGTAGATTTGCCCTATGAGATTGATGGGATCGTCATCAAAGTGAATGAGTTCTCGCTGCAAGATCAACTTGGCTTTACTGTCAAAGCACCACGATGGGCAACAGCTTATAAGTTTCCCCCAGAAGAAGTTGAAACACTGATCGAAAACATCGAATGGACAGTCGGACGAACGGGGGTAGTGACACCAACGGCAATCATGACGCCGGTCCGAGTAGCAGGAACGACAGTAAGCCGTGCCAGTCTGCATAATGGGGATTATATCAAGTTGAAGGATATCCGCTTGAATGATACAGTTCTGATTTATAAAGCGGGAGATATCATTCCAGAAGTTTCGCAAGTCGTGTTGGATAAACGACCTAAAGACAGCGAAGAATACCAATTACCTACACATTGCCCAGTTTGTGGAAGTGAACTTGTCCATTTGGATGAAGAAGTAGCGTTACGGTGCATCAATCCTAAATGCCCTGCTCAAATGAAAGAAGGCTTGAACCACTTTGTCTCAAGAAATGCGATGAATATCGACGGGTTGGGCCCGCGTGTGCTTGAACAGATGTATGACAAAAAACTAGTCGCAGATGTTGCTGATCTTTATAAATTGACAGAAGAAGAGTTATTGACGTTGGACAAAATAAAAGAAAAATCAGCAAATAATATTTTGACAGCAATTGACAACAGCAAAGATAATTCGGTCGAGCGGTTGATTTTCGGGTTAGGAATCCGACATGTCGGAGCGAAAGCAGCAAAAATTTTAGCAGAACATTTTGGTGATCTAGAGACATTGAGTAGAAGCGACTATGAGTCGATTATTGCGCTCGATACGATCGGTGATATCATTGCCGACAGTGTAGTCACTTATTTTAGTAACGAAGAAGTCCATGAATTGATGAATGAATTAAAACAAGCAGGCGTCAATTTCGAATACAAAGGGCTTCGAAGTACCCAATTGCAAGAAGTCGAGTCGCCTTTTAAAGAAAAAACAGTAGTCCTTACTGGTAAACTAACACGATTGACTCGTGAAGAAGCAAAAGAGACGATCGAAAATCTTGGCGGGAAAGTGACTGGTAGCGTATCGAAAAAAACGGATATCGTGGTAGCAGGAGAAGATGCTGGCAGCAAGCTAACCAAAGCACAAGAATTAGGAATCGAAGTTTGGACAGAAGATCAAATGGCAGAAGCATTGGCTAAAAGCCACTCAGCAAAAGAATAAATATTGAGTTTTTTCAGACAAATTTCAATAAATAATTTAAGACAGAGCACTCTTATGTTAAAATAGAGAGCAAAGTTTTTAACTCGTTTAGAAAGAAGGGGTAGTATGGCGATTAGTGAAGAACAAGTGAAACACGTTGCCAAATTAGCAAAACTTGCGTTCGCAGATGAAGAACTTGCAAGTTTTACCGACCAATTAGGTAAAATCATCGATATGGTGGAAATGCTGGAAGAAGTAGATACGGAAGGTGTTCCATTTACGTCGAATGTTGTCGAAACAGTAAACGTGATGCGACAAGATCGGGCGCAAGCTGGATGGAACCGTGATGAATTATTGAAAAATGTGCCGGAAACAGAAGACGGCTTTATCAAAGTACCCGCAATCATCGATAATGGGGAGGCTGGCGCATAATGACAAAATTACACAATCGTTCTCTAGAGGTACTACATCATATGCTTGTATCAAAAGAAATCACTGTACAAGATTTGACAAAAGCAACATTTGAACGAATCAAAGAAACAGAGCCTGAGATCGAAGCATTCATCACATTGAATGAAGAAAAAGCATTGGAACAGGCAAAAGCTTTAGATGAAAAAGGGATTGATGAAAGCAACATCCTTGCTGGAATTCCGATTGGGATCAAGGATAATATCGTAACAAAAGATATCTTGACAACCGCTGCATCTAAGATTCTTTACAATTTTGAACCAATTTATGATGCAACGGTCATGGATAAAATCTATCAAGCAGATATGATCCCTGTTGGTAAACTAAACATGGATGAATTTGCTATGGGCGGAAGTACAGAAACTTCTTATTTCAAGAAAACAAAAAATGCTTGGGACCAAACAAAAGTACCTGGGGGCTCTTCCGGTGGTTCTGCAGCAGCAGTAGCAGCTGGACAAATCCCAGTTTCTTTAGGTAGTGATACGGGGGGAAGTATCCGCCAGCCAGCAGCTTTCAACGGCATTGTAGGAATGAAACCTACTTATGGCCGTGTCTCACGTTTTGGTTTGATTGCCTTTGCTTCATCTCTTGACCAAATCGGACCAATGACCCGTACGGTGAAAGATAACGCATTAGCACTAACAGCTATCAGTGGTTATGACGAAAAAGACGGTACTTCTTCAGGCGTTTCAGTTCCTGACTTTGCAGAGGGACTGACCGGTGACATCAAAGGAATGAAGATTGCTTTACCTAAAGAATACTTAGGCGAAGGTGTGGCCCCTGGCGTAAAAGAAGCTGTATTGAAAGCAGCAGAAACATTCCGTTCATTAGGTGCTGTTGTGGAAGAAGTCAGCTTACCACATTCAAAATACGGTGTGGCTGTTTATTATATCATTGCCTCATCAGAAGCAAGTTCCAACTTGCAACGTTTCGATGGTATTCGCTATGGTTATCGCTCTGAAAACGTGAAATCATTGGATGATGTATATGTCAACTCACGTTCAGAAGGATTCGGTGAAGAAGTAAAACGCCGTATCATGTTAGGTACATTCTCATTAAGTGCGGGCTATTATGACGCTTACTTCAAAAAAGCAGGACAAGTCCGTACATTGATCAAACGAGATTTTGAAAAAGTCTTTGCAGATTATGACTTGATCATCGGACCATCTTCACCAACAGTGGCATTCGGAATCGGTGAGAACATCAACGATCCAATCACGATGTACATGAGTGACATCTTAACGATCCCTGTCAACTTGGCTGGACTTCCAGGTATGTCTGTACCGGCAGGATTGTCAGAAGGATTACCAGTTGGATTGCAGATCATCGGTAATTATTTTGATGAAAAAACGATGTATCAAGCGGCATATGCGTTTGAACAAGCAACAGAATTCCACACACAACAACCAGCTATTTTAGGAGGGAAAGACGAATGAATTTTGAAACAGTCATTGGACTAGAAGTCCACGTCGAGTTGAAAACCAACTCAAAAATTTTCTCTCCAGCGCCAGCTCATTTTGGTGCAGAACCAAACAGCAATACAAACGTGATTGACTGGGGTTATCCAGGCGTGCTGCCAGTAATGAACAAAGCTGCGCTGGAATTCGGGATGAAAGCCGCTTTGGCATTAAACTGCGAAATCTCTAAAGATACTCATTTTGACCGGAAAAATTACTTTTACCCAGATAATCCGAAAGCATATCAAATTTCTCAATTTGATCAACCAATCGGTCATGACGGATGGATCGAAATCGAAGTAGAAGGCAAGAAGAAAAAAATCCGGATCGAACGGGTCCATTTAGAAGAAGATGCTGGGAAAAACATGCATGGTATCGGCGGCTATTCTTACGTTGATTTGAACCGACAAGGCACGCCTTTGATCGAAATCGTTTCTGAAGCTGATATGCGTTCACCAGAAGAAGCATACGCTTATCTAGAAGCATTACGTTCAATCATCCAATTTACAGAAGTCAGCGATGTGAAAATGGAAGAAGGGTCTATGCGTTGTGATGCGAATATTTCTCTCCGCCCTTATGGACAAGAAGAATTCGGTACGAAAGCAGAATTGAAAAACTTGAACTCTTTATCTTTCGTGAAAAAAGGTTTAGCTTTTGAAGAAAAACGACAAGCAAAAGTTCTTCTTTCAGGAGGAGAAATCCAACAAGAAACACGCCGTTTTGACGAAACAACGAATAAAACAGTTTTGATGCGTGTGAAAGAGGGTTCTAGTGATTATCGTTATTTCCCAGAGCCTGATATTCCGAAATTCGTGATCGATGACGAATGGATTCAAAAAGTAAAAGCTAGTTTACCTGAGATGCCAGCTTCTCGTCGCGAACGCTATATCCGTGAATTTGGTCTTCCGGAGTATGACGCAATGGTATTGACACTTACAAAAGAAATGTCTGATTTCTTTGAAGCTGTTTTGGAAAATGGTGCAGATGCCAAGCAAGCATCTAACTGGTTGATGGGTGAAGTTTCTGCTTACTTGAACAGTGAGAAACTGGAATTAGCTGAGACAAAATTGACACCTGAGAACTTAGCAGGAATGATTCGTTTGATCGCCGATGGAACGATCAGCTCAAAAATCGCCAAAAAAGTCTTCCGTGAATTGATCACAAATGGCGGAGAAGCGCAAGAAGTTGTTGAGAAAAATGGTTGGGTACAATTATCTGATCCTAGCAAACTTCTTCCAATCATTAATGAAATCTTGGATAACAATCAACAATCTGTCGATGATTTCAAAAATGGAAAAGATCGTGCGGTTGGCTTCCTAGTCGGTCAAATCATGAAAGCAACTAAAGGGCAAGCAAATCCTGGTGTCGTGAACAAGCTGCTTAAAGATGAATTAGCGAAACGCTAGAGGCTGAAAATGAAAAAAGCACGCGTAATTTATAACCCTACCTCGGGAAAAGAATTATTGAAAAAAAATTTGGCGGATATCCTGCAGGCATTAGAAGAAGCAGGATTTGAAGCCAGCGCCTATGCCACTACACCAGAACCTGATTCAGCCAAGAATGAAGCACGCAGAGTTGCAGAACTAGGTTTTGATCTAGTAGTGGCAGCTGGGGGCGACGGAACGATCAACGAAGTGGTCAATGGGATCGCTCCGCTTGAACACCGTCCTAAAATGGCCATTATCCCAGCCGGTACGACGAACGACTATGCTCGAGCATTAAAAATTCCTAGAGATAATATTAAAGCAGCAGCAGAAGTAATAAAAAAACACCAAACCGTAAAAATGGACATCGGTCTTTCTGATAGCAGTTACTTCATCAATATCGCTGCAGGCGGCTATTTGACAGAATTGACTTATGAAGTTCCATCAGAACTAAAGAGTATTTTTGGTTATCTTGCCTACCTTGCGAAAGGAGCAGAGATGCTGCCTCGAGTAAAGCCAATCAAAATGCGCTTGAAGTATGATGAAGGGGAATATATCGGAAATGCTTCGATGTTTTTCCTAGGGCTGACGAACTCTGTTGGAGGATTCGAACAGATCGCGCCAGATGCCAAATTGGATGATGGCAAGTTTTCTTTGATCATTGTGAAGACAGCAAATATCTTTGAGATCTTGCATATTGCGGCACTCATGCTGAATGGCGGTCGACATGTCGATGATCCAAGAGTAATCTATACCAAAACAAGCAGTTTGTTCGTCGAAACAGAAGATGATATCAATCGACCAGTAATGATCAACTTAGATGGTGAATATGGCGGGGAAGCACCGATGCATTTCCAAAATCTTCATCAACACATTGAGTTCTTTGCCAATACCGATCAGATTCCTGATGAAGCAATCACAGGCACAGATGAAGAAGAATTAGAGGTTGTCAGCAAAGAATTCGTAAAAGAAGTCGAACGTTTAACGGATGAAGATATCGACGGTGACGGAAAAATAGCAGACGAAACACCTAATCAAAAGAATTAATCAAAAGCCGGTGCTGAACGTAGTAAGGTCAGTGCCGGTTTTAGTTGTGTAATTAGCTGATTTATAGTAGAGTTCAGTAGGATTGAAAAATAGGCTTAAAGGAGCAAAATATGACAGAACAGCAAATAGTAAAGAAAAACGAACGATATACAGTCGAAATCGTCGACTTGAGTTATGAAGGAATGGGGGTAGCAAAAATCGATGGTTATCCATTGTTTATCGAAAATGCACTACCTGGAGAAGAAGTAGAAATACTAGTAGTGAAAGCAGGCAATAAGTTTGGGTATGGGAAAGTCGAAACATTTATTACACAATCTCCTGATCGCCAGCCTGTAGAAAACAATGCATTACTTCGCACAGGTATCGCACCTTTAGCCCATTTGAAGTATGAACAACAGCTTGTCTTCAAACAAAAACAAGTAGAGCATGTAATGGCGAAGATTGCTAAGATGCCAGAAGTTCCTGTACTTCCAACGGTCGGAATGGCAGAACCATTCGGCTACCGTAATAAAGCACAGATCCCTGTTCGCCGTATCGATGGACAGTTAGCCACCGGTTTTTACAAAAAGAATAGCCATGATCTAGTCCCTATCGAAGATTTTTATATCCAAGATCCTGTCATCGATCAAGCAATCAAAGTAGTCAGAGATATCTTGCAACGGTTCCAAGTACGAGGATATAATGAAGAAAAAAATGAAGGCCAGCTTCGTCACATCATTATCCGTCGTGGTCATTATTCCCATGAAATGATGGTCGTTTTAGTTACTCGTAAAGAAAAATTCTTTAAATCCAAGGAAATTGCTGAAGCCATTCATGAAGAATTGCCGGAAGTGGTTTCGGTCATCCAAAATATCAATGAAGAAAAAACAAATGTGATTTTAGGAGACAAAGAAAAAGTTTTATATGGCAGAGACTATATCGAAGATCAGCTATTAGGAAAAACCTATCGAATCTCAGCAAAGTCATTTTATCAAGTAAATACTCAACAAGCAGAGTATCTGTACCAAACAGCCATCGAGTTTGCTGAGTTAGATAAAAAAGACATTGTGATCGACGCTTATTCAGGAATAGGTACGATTGGCTTGTCTTTAGCAGACAGAGTGGATAAGGTGTATGGGATGGAAGTTATTCCAGAAGCAATTGAAGATGCACAGTTCAATGCTTTAAATAATAAAATCGAAAATGTTCATTATGAAGTCGGAAAAGCAGAGAAAGTCATGAAAAAATGGCAAGAAAAAGGGATCAAACCATCTGTGATCGTAGTTGACCCTCCACGAAAAGGATTAGATCATCATTTTATTGAATCAGCAATCGAAATGTCACCAGAACGAATCGTCTATATCTCGTGTAATCCGGCAACTTTTGCAAGAGATGCTAAGTTATTTGCAGAAGCAGGTTATGCCGTGAAGAAAGTTCAGCCTGTAGATCTTTTCCCGCAAACCCATCATATCGAATTAGTCGCTTCATTCGTTAAAGGAGAATAAAAATGGACCAAAAAGAAAAAATGAAAGAATTGATCAAAAAGAAACAAGGTGGAGGCCGATCCAAACAAATGGAAACACCTAAGAATGATCGTAAAAACATGAGAAAAGGCCCTAAGATCTTTAATAAGTAATATGGTTAAAAAGGATGGGGAACGATGATCTTGATGATCGTTCCCCATCCTTTCGCTATTTAAATCCTCATACACTTTGTTTTATATTCTTGAAAATGTTATAACCTAAAAAAGATAAAAAAAGAGTGAATAAATGCCGCTATACTCCACATTTTTTGGTAATTCAATCGGCTGTTCGTGAAAAAGTCGTTGAAAATGAGGGGTTAAAAAAGTCATGATGACAAAAGAAACAAGAAACGTAGCTGCATTTAGAAAAGCTTAGAAAAACTCATGAAAGCCATCAGAATTGCTCCTGCTGACTGGAAAGCTACATACGAGGCCATTCCAAAATATTTAGCTGATTGCATTCAGATATTTTAACATTTTTTGTGTTCAACCAGTAATGAGACAAAGAGGCTGGGACAGAAGCGTTTAACTCCAAGAAATAAGAAGGAATTCACGAAAATTGCTTTTTCAAATTTTTGTTAATTTCAGCTTATTTCCGAAGGAGTTGCTTCTGCTTCCGCCGTTTATACGTGTTTAGAGCGTGGGACAAAAGTGTTCTTTACTTTTGTCCCACGCTCTTTTGGCTATGCTACCTGAAATTGACTATTATAAAGGCTAGCATAAAGCGTTGGTGCTTGGAGTAATTCAGAATGCGTTCCTTTTTCGACGATATCGCCGTTTTTCATTACAAGGATCATATCTGCATTTTCAATCGTTGACAAACGGTGGGCAATGACAAAACTTGTCCTGTCTTTTGTCACAGCCTCCATTGCTTGCTGGATCAATGCTTCTGTTCGTGTATCTACACTAGAAGTTGCTTCATCTAAAATAACGACAGGGGGATTTGCCAGAATGACCCGTGCAATTGTTAATAATTGTTGCTGCCCTTGAGATAACGTACCATTTTCGCTAGAGATGATTGTGTCATATCCCTCTGGCAGTGTTCGAATAAAGTGATCACATTGCGCGATTTCAGCCGCTTCGATAATTTGTTCTCTCGTGGCATCCATTTTCCCATAGGCAATATTATCGGCCACTGTTCCTTCAAACAGCCAGGTATTTTGTAAGACCATCCCAAAAGAACGGCGTAGTTCTCCACGCGAAAGCTTGGTAATATCGCGGCCGTCAAATTCGATCTTTCCTTTATTCAGTTCATAAAAACGCATCAGCAGATTGACTAAAGTCGTTTTTCCTGCACCAGTTGGTCCAACGATCGCCACAGTTTGTTTTGGTTTTACTGAAAAATCAACTTGATTCATCAATATTTTATCCGATGTGTAACCAAATTGTACATTTTTGAAAGCTATTTTTCCTTTCGGTTCTTCCAAAAGTTTTGCTTCTGGTAGGTCCGGAATTTCATCTGTTTCATCTAATATCTCAAAGATCCTTTCGATTGCTGCCATTGCGGATTGGATCGAGTTGATCACATAAGAAGCAGTGGAAATTGGTTCAGAGATCTGATTGATGTACTGAAGGTAAGCTTGTAAGAAGCCAATCGTCACACCGCCAGAAAGAACGAGTATAGCACCGAATACCGCACTTATGATGAAGGCAAGTTGATTGATGAAACGGATTGCCGGATAGATAGCAAAGTTCATAAATTGAGCACGTTTAAAAGCATTGTATTGTTTTTTGTTTACTTCATGTATAGAAGCTTCTGCATGAGCTTGCTGATTGAATGTTTTGACTACTAGATTACCAGCTAAGATTTCTTCCATCCGATTATTCAAGACACCTAGTTCATATTGGTTTTGTTCAGAAATCTGTTTGTTTTTATTCGCAATTTTAGTTGTAACAATTGAACTTCCGACGATCAGCAATAAGACGAGCAAAGTAAGCTTGCTTTCGATATAAAACAGCATTAGACCAGCAGCAGCTATTGTTACGACAGAAGTGAAAAATTGATTGATACCTGTCAATAACACTTGAGAAAGCTGATTGAGTCCGGTAGTCGTCCGACTGATGATGTCGCCGACTTGATGATTATCAAAAAACGACATCGGTAACGTTTTGAATTTTTTTGTGATTTCTTTTCGTACCCTCAATGTGATCTTTTCGCTTAATGCTGCCATTGTACGTTCTTGGATAAATGAAGCAATACTACTTAGGACTGAGCAGCCGATCAGCAATAAGACAGGGAACAGCAATGCTTGTTTGATATCACTGAAAGAAAGCTGTCCAATACCTGTTTTTCTAATTTGCGACAACAAATCATCAATCCCGATTCCCATGATCAGGGGCATGGCTACAACTAATAGGTTGCCCAATAAACTACAGAGAAACAATCCGTAAAAATATTTATGTTCAGGTTTGATCATTTTCCAAAAACGTATCAAAGCGCGTGTGTTCAACGTTTTTTTCTTTTCCATCGAATCCCTTCTTTCTATATTCCTTGTGATTTGGCAAATTCCTGATATGTTTGACAATTAGACAATAGTTCTTCATGAGTACCTTGTCCTACGATTTTTCCTTCATCTAAAACAATGATGTTATCTGCTTGTTGGATCGTACTGAGACGTTGAGCAACAATCACGAGAGTTTTCTCTGACATATGTTTATGGAGTGCTGCCCTTAATGCTGCGTCTGTTTTATAGTCTAAAGCGGAAAAACTATCATCGAATACATAGATTTCTGCTGGTTTGATCAATGCTCGAGCAATGCATATCCGCTGTTTCTGTCCGCCAGAGTAATTAGAACCACCTTGAGCAACAAAGCTATCTAATCCATCAGGAAGAGTGTCCACTAGTTCTTCTAATTGGGCGATCTTGATCGCTTTAGCCAATTCTTCTGGTAAAGCATGTTCATTTCCCATCTGCAAGTTGCTTAAGATCGTACCGCTGAATAAGAAGGCTTTTTGAGGGACATAACTGATGTGGGAGCGGATCTGTTCCTGCGTCATTTGAGTAAGAGGGATACCACCAAGGGTCACTTTTCCTACCGTAGGATCACTTAGTCTCAAGAGAAGTTTTGCTAAACTACTTTTTCCAGATCCGGTCCCGCCAACAATCGCCGTTGTTTTTCCTTTAGGTATTGTAAAATCAATATCTTCTAGAACTGGATCAGAAGTTTCAGTATATTTGAATGTGACATGTTCAAAAGCAGCTGCATTTGTCTGAGCAAAGGATGGTTTAGCAACTGTTTGGATCGTCTCTTCTTTAATTTCGATCTCTGCTTCGAGTATTTCTTCTATTCGTCGTAAAGAGGCGAATGATTTAGGGATAATGACCAGTACCATGGCTGCAATCATCAAATAAGCAAGTGTCAGCATAGAGTATTCCACTACCGCGGTCACGACCCCGATCTGTAACGTCCCATCTGCCACAAGATTTCCGCCAAACCACAAAATAGAAGCATAAACGATTCCCATGAGTAAAAAAGCAATTGGAGTGACCCAAGCAAAGATTCGGTTCACTTTGATCATTTGACTAGCATAATCTGCAAAGGTCTGATTCGTTCGCTTTTCTTCATATGATTGATTATCAAAGGCACGGATCATATTGATCCCCGTAAAGAATTCTCTCAATGTGATGGTGATCCGATCCATTTTTGGTTGGATACTCAAAGATAAAGGCGTTCCTCGTTTCATCAGTCGGTAAACGATCCATACGTAAAAAACAACAGAGAATAATGTAACCCATGTAAGCAATAGAGAATAACGAAACATCATGAGGATGGTGAAAAAGCAAATAACTGGTGCTGGTAAAATCATTTGGCAAAATAAAACAATCATTTGCTGGACATTATCGACATCATTCGTCATTCTTGTCAAAAGAGATCCAGAACTGAAACGGCTGATATCCTTCATTGACAGTTGTTGGAATTTACGGAAATATTTCTCTCGTGTCTGGAAACCAAACCGAGCGGATGCCAATGCTGAAAAGTAACTAGAGGCAACTGCAGCGATCGTTCCTAGAAATGCTACAAGTAGCATTTCAACGCCGATTTTCTTGATAACAGAGGCTTCGCCACTTGCTATACCTGTGTCGATCAGTTTGGCTACTAATTTTGGTACACCTAATGTACCGGCGATTTGTAAACAGATCATCACAAAGGTAAGGAGAGCGAGTCCTTTGTTTTGCTGTAAGAATTTTTTTAAGATAGTCATATTATTCCTCCTTTTTCCTGATACTTTTCGATTCTATACCTTAAAGTAGCTTGAAGGTCAATAGAAAAAAGAATAAACTAGAAAAGAGGTGAGAAAAAATGAAAAAAATGTACACGATCGGCCAAGTATCAGAACTGTTCGATTTGCCAAAATCAACGATTCGCTATTGGGATGAACAGGGTCTGATCCGGTCAAGCAGACAGGAAGAGAATGATTACCGCTTGTTTGATATCGACGATATTTTTATGCTTTATGATATTGTTTTTTATAGAAAATTAGATATACCGATCAAGCAGATGAAGAATTTATATGGTAAAACGCTGACGGAGTTATATGAGACACTTGATGAAACAGAAAAAAGAATCCATAAAGAACTATTGATAATGAAACAAAAACAGAAAGAGATAAGGGCGCGAAAAAAACAGTTGAAATTGATGATCGATACAAACGAGGAAGAATTTCCTATAGAAGAGATCCCTTTTGACTGTATGATCTCAACGGAATTTGAGGATATTGTGGAAATAAAACAATTTCTACCGAACTATTCGAGTTTTGGAATGATGAGTATGCCAGCTTCCAGTTCGCAAACGATGTACGGCTTTTTTATCGACCCTAGTGAGATACATTTATTTTCCCAAGATGTGATTTGGAAGAAAAAAGATACGACTGTTTATCGCCGGTTTTTATTGAAATCTGAGATGAACCATGCGGAACGTAATAATATCTTAGAAGTCAGAAAAACAATGCATGAAAAAGGGTGGGAAACAGGAGAAGTGATCGGACAATATCTATTGACAAATACGGACGAAAACAATATCAGAATTGAATATTATCATGCATGGATGGAAATGAAAAAATAGGAAAGAAATATTTAGGATAAGTGGATTGAATGGATGAAAACGAAATAAGAGAGAAACTGCTTGATTTTTTTATTAAAAAAAGATTGACAAAATGAAACGAAAGTGGGATATTAATTAGCAAATAATGAAGCGTTGAAGAGAAGAGTAGCTGATCGGAAATAAGTACAGAGACCTTGGTAGGTGAGCAAGGATTGTTTGGTCAGTGAAGATGAGCTCTGAGTTTTTTGGATTGTTCACGCAATCTAAACGGTAAAGCGACCGATAACTCGCCGGGTATACAATCTGTACCGATGAGGCATTATTTGTGAGAATAATGCAAATAAGGGTGGTAACACGAAGTATTCGTCCCTTTTGTCGTTCAACGGCAAAAGAGGCGGGTACTTTTTTCTTTTTTTGAAAAGCTTCTTACGCTTTGTTAAAACATGATTATTGGAGGAGATTTTTTATGACAATTCGAACAACATCACCATTTCGCTATGACATCGTCGGGAGCTTTTTACGTCCTGAAAAGCTGAAAGAGGCAAGGACTCGTTTTACCGATGGGGAAATCACACAAGAAGAACTTCGAAAAGTAGAAGATGAAACAATCATCGAATTGATAAAAAAACAAGAAGGAGCTGGTTTGAAAGCTGTTACTGATGGAGAGTTCCGTCGCAGCTGGTGGCACTTGGACTTCTTTTATGGGTTGAATGGCGTGGAATTTTATGTGCCTGAACATGGCTATTTCTTTCATGGAGAAGAGACACGTCCTGGTACAGTGATTGTGACGGGGAAAATTTCTGGTACGAACCACCCTTTCGTCGAACATTTTAAATTCACTCAGGCTCATACAAGTCAAGGCATCGAAGTGAAACAGACAATTCCTGCTCCAGCTCAAATTTTAGTGGAACTACTTCGTCCGGATATATTACCCCATGTTCGAAAAGTCTATGAAGACAATCAAACATTGATCAAAGATATCATCGCAGCTTATCGTCAAGTGATCGACGACTTATATGAAGCAGGTGCGCGGACGATCCAGCTAGATGATTGTACATGGGGAGTATTAGTTGCACCACTTCCTAAAGGGTTTGCGATGGATGAGGGAAAAGATGAAAAAGAAGTTCGTCGGGAACTAGCAAATCTTTATTTAACGATCAACAATGCAGTCTTAGCTGACCAGCCGGATGATTTAACACTCAATACACATGTCTGTCGCGGGAATTATCATTCTACTTGGGCAGCATCGGGGGGCTATGACGACGTAGCAGATCCATTATTTACTCAAGAAAATGTCCGTGCCTATTATTTAGAATACGATAGTGAACGTGCTGGGAGTTTTGCACCTTTAGCGAAAGTTTCCGAAGATAAATTAGTCGTATTAGGCTTGATCACAACAAAAAGTGGTGAACTGGAAGAGCGCCAGCAAGTGATTGACCGGATCTACGAAGCAACACGATATCTGCCTTTGGATCGTTTGTGCTTAAGTCCTCAATGCGGATTTGCTTCAACAGAAGAAGGAAATATTTTGTCTGAAGAAGAACAATGGGAAAAGATTGCTTTTGTCAAAAGCATTGCAGAAGAAGTTTGGGGGAACAATTAAATCATGCAGGAGAGCTTGCTAGGAAAGAACACTATGGTATAATCAGAATGCTTAATATTAATTACTGAGGGAGACTTATGAAAAAGAAAATTCTTAAATTTATCGGATGGTTCTTCGGAATCATTCTTGGGATCGCGTTTGCAATCTTTCTTGCCTTCCAGCTTTCCCCCAGACCCGGAGCATTCTTAATCAACCATATGTTTTCAAATACTGTTCAAATCACCGATCAGAAAACGTTCAATCAAGCAGAAAAAAACGTGGCGAAAAAAACAGATTTGACGTACGAGTCCAACTATAAAGAGAATACGTATGATATCTACTATCCAAAAAACAGCAAGGGACCTGTTCCTGTTCTGTTTTGGGTACATGGTGGAGGGTTCGTCGGCGGAGATAAATCAGGTGTCAAGGAATTTGCGACAAAATTAGTATCAGACGCCAACATCGCAGTGGTGGCGATGAATTATGAATTAGCGCCTGATTCAGAATACCCTAATCAAGTTCTTCAAGTGAATGAGCTAGTCAAAGATTTATTAGCTGAAGACGACGACAAACTGCTAGACATGGAACAACTATTTTTTGGCGGAGATAGTGCAGGTGCACAAATCGCTTTGCAATATGCAGCTCTACAAACAAATGAAGCGTATGCCAAACAAATGAAAATCAAACAGGTACTTCCAAAAGATAGTTTGAAAGGAACCATTTCTTATTGCGGACCCGTTGATTTGAAACTAACAGCACAGCAACATTCGGATGATCGATTTATGAAGTTCTTCGTCAAAACCGTTGCATGGTCGTTGATTGGAACAAAAGATTGGAAAACGAGCGAGCAACTGAAAGAAGCTAGTGTGGCTGACCATGTTTCTAAGGAATTTCCGCCAACGTATATAACTGACGGAAATGCATACTCATTCCAAGAGCAAGGTCAAGCATTAGAAAATCGGTTGACAGAATTAAAGGTACCTGTGCAATCCTTGTTTTATACAGATACAAAAAAAGAGATTACCCATGAATACCAATTTGATTACACGCTAAAAGAATCGCAAAATTGTTACCAGCAGACATTGGATTTTGTGAATAAGTATAAGTAAGAGGTTGTGAAAAAGCCGTTTAGTTTTGAGTATGAAGAAACGAAGCGGCTTTTCACAACCTCTCTTTTAATACCTTTTTGTTCTTGGGATAAAACTTTCCCGAACAATCAATCGTGCAGGATAAGTCAAAATGATTGGTTCGTCCCGTATTCCGTCAATTCGCTCCAATGCCATTCGAACAGCTGCTTGCCCAATTGATTTCGCATTGATTTGAACACTGGTCAAGCCAGGGGAGAGGTTTGCGATTGTCTCGATATTATCAAAGCTTGCTACAACAATCTCTTCTCCAATTTGGATATTTTTTTGTTTCAATGCGCGATAGACACCGATTGCCATTGGATCGCTCCCGACAAGAATGGCAGTAGGAAGAGGAGATTCATTTTCTAATAGATCAGTCGCAAGTACCTCACCTTGTTTTTCTGTCCAGCCACCTAGACGATAAGAAATATACTTTTCCAAGTGATGATCTGCCATAAAATGTTGATAGGCACGCATCCTTTTTTCATTTGTAGAAATCTGTTTCCCACCAAATTCATCCATATCGACTTTATATCCCCCGATATAGGCTATTCTTTTATGGCCATTTTCTAAGAACAATTCCAGTACGGTTTTAGTCATCCGTTCAAGATCTGCATAGACCATATCGACCTCTTGCTGGATGTCAGGGTTATCCACGACGACTATTTGCATGTTTTGTTTTAACAAGGCGGTAATCGATTCTTTCGTAACGGTCCCAACAACGATCACCGCACCTAACTGATCTAGATCTTCCCATTGTTTAGGATTATCAGATAGATTATAGATTCGATTCATCCCTAAATGCAGACGTCGAGCTTCTTCTTCCATCCCTACTCGCAAATGTTTGTAATAGATATCCTGTTCTTCGCTCGCCTTGCCGATCGTAGAGATCACACCAATCGAAGGCATTCTCTTTTTGATATATTTTCGAGTACTGATATCATAATCCAACGCAGCTGCTGCCTCTACTATTCGTTGCCGAGTAGCCTGAGCCACATGGATCGTCTGATCGTTATTCAACACGCGGGAAACTGTAGCAGGAGAGACATTTGCCTTTCGTGCGACATCTCTAATTCCAACCATTTTTACACACTCCTCAAAAAAACAAAAAAATTCTATTGACAAAATTGTTTAGTAAACAGTATACAGGAATTATAAAAAAAGTAAACGGTTTCCGTTTTGGTGGGAGTGAAATGATGGATATTACGCATAGAAAAACAGAAAAAAATTTCATCTTATTTGATGAAAAGAGCCGAGTCTTCCATTTACGAAATACATTTCTTTCTTATCTGATAAAGATAGAAGAGAGCAATGTATTGGCGCATATTTATTTTGGCAAACCAGTCAAGCAGTACAAAGACAATAAAAATTATCCCCGAAGAGATCGTGGATTTTCAGGAAATATTCCCTTAAATCCTGACCGGTCTCTGTCGAAAGATACACTACCACAAGAATACTCTTCTCATGGCAGCATGGACTTTCGAACGCCCGCATCGATCATTCAGCGCAAGAATGGGTCAGACTTACTGGATCTGAGATATGACAGTCATTATATTACAGATGGGAAGCCAGACATCGAAGGCTTGCCTCAAACTTATGTGCTAGACAAGTCAGAGGCACAAACGTTGGTGATTTCACTTAAGGATAGAGAAACAGCGATTTATTTCGATTTGTTCTATACCATATTTAGTGATAGAGCAGTGATCACACGATCTGTAAAGATAAGAAATGAAACCAGAGAAACAATCAAACTAGAAAAAGCAGCTAGTTTCCAGCTAGATTTTGCCCATACTAGGCGATTTGATGAAGTCATTGCTTTGCCAGGAGCACAGGTCAATGAAAGACAGATCTCACGGCAATCTCTTTTATCTGGAACAAAAGTATTTGAAAGCCGTCGAGGAACGAGCAGTCACCATATGAATAACTTTATTGCTTTAGTTCATCATCATACGACAGAAAATACTGGAGAAGCGATTGGACTTCAATTTGTTTATTCCGGCAACCATTCTTTCGAACTTGAAAAAGATCAGATCAATCAATTGAGAGTCGTCGGTGGGATCAACAGCCATCGTTTTTCGTGGGAATTGAATGCAAATCAGTCTTTTCAAACACCTGAAATGATTCTTTCTTACTCAAGTCAGGGATTGAACAAAATGAGTCAGATCCACCATGAGTTGCTACGTGAAAGAATCGCAAGAGGTCGTCATCAATTTGCTGAGCGGTCGATTCTTGTCAATAACTGGGAAGCCACTTACTTTGACTTCAATAGTGAAAAAATCAAGGCGATCATTGATGAAGCAAAGGAGCTAGGCATCGAAATGTTCGTATTAGATGATGGCTGGTTTGGAAAAAGAGATGCGGACAATTCTTCATTAGGAGACTGGTTCGAGTATGAAGGCAAGTTGACAAATGGATTACGTGAAATAGCAGATTATGCTCATAGCAAAGGATTGAAATTTGGTTTATGGTTTGAACCAGAAATGATCTCCATTGATTCTGAACTGTATCGAACACATCCTGATTTTCTTATGCAGGAGCCAGGTAGAATGCCTTCTGCTTCCAGATCACAACATGTACTGGATTTTACAAGGTTAGATGTTCGGCAGACGATTGAGAAACAAATGAGAAAGATTTTAGACACGATTCCTCTTGACTACATCAAATGGGATATGAACCGTTCGCTTTCAGATGTCTATTCGATTACCCTTGACCCACAGAGACAAGGAGAAGTAGCGCATCGTTACATGCTTGGGCTTTATGAACTACTCGAACATTTGACAGCTGATTATCCGGAAATCTTATGGGAAGGCTGTTCTGGTGGAGGCGGGCGGTTTGATGCTGGTTTTATTTATTATATGCCGCAGTCCTGGACAAGTGATAACACGGATGCAGTGGAGCGTATGAAAATCCAATATGGAACAAGTCTTGCTTATCCGATTTCGTCCATCACGGCTCATGTATCAGCTGTACCAAATCATCAGACTGGCAGATCTACTTCGTTGAAAACAAGAGGAGAAACAGCTATGAGCGCTGTTTTTGGTTATGAACTGGATTTGACAAAGCTGTCTCCTGAAGAAAAAAAGCAAGTCAAAGACCAAATTATATCCTATCAAACGATTCGTCCGGTGATCCAGTACGGCCATTATTATCGTTTGGCGAGTCCTTTTGAAGAAAATATTGCCGCATGGATGTTTGTGTCTCCTAAACAAGATGAAGCTATTGTGTTTTTAGGGAGGATACTAGCTTCAGCTCAACCAGCGTTCCATGAAGTATATCTGATGGGGTTAGATGATGAGGCACTTTATCAGGAACAGACCTCGAAGCGGATATTTTCGGGGGCCGAATTGATGGCAGTCGGACTTTACTTCCCTGATTTTCAAGGTGATTTCCAAACAGAGCTGCTTCATTTCAAAAAGTTATGAGAGAGAAGGAAAAAAGTATGAAAGCAAATATAAAATGGTTAGATGATCCACAAGTTTTTAGAGTGAACCAATCGAATGCGCATAGTGATCATGTTTGCTATGCAACAAGGGAAGAAGTAGCAACCACATCATCCCTTAAACAGTCTTTAAATGGAACATGGCGTTTTTGTTATTCACCAAATCCTTCGGTACGTCCAAAAACATTTTATAAAAATGATTTTGATGCCTGTTCTTTTGATGAAATCACTGTTCCTAGTCATATTGAATTAGCAAATTATGACAAGATCCATTACATCAATACGATGTATCCGTGGGAGGGACATGTATTTCGCCGTCCCCCTTTCACGACAAGCCCGGAGAAAGAGGCGAAAGGGATCTTTTCAACTGCTAAAGACAATCCGGTCGGTTCGTATTTGACGACTTTTCGATTAGAAGAAGGTCTAAAGGGAAAACAAATCTCGATACATTTTGCTGGTGTAGAACAAGCAATGTTCCTTTGGTTGAATGGCCATTTTATCGGGTATGCCGAAGATTCGTTCACTCCGTCTGAATTTGATTTAACACCTTATTTGGAAGAAGAAAATATTCTAGCTGTGGAGGTTTACAAAAGAAGTACAGCTGCATTCTTGGAAGATCAGGACTTTTTCCGATTTTTTGGAATCTTCAGAGATGTCTACTTAGTTGCTCGAGGACAAAACCATTTAGAAGATCTTTGGATCAAACCTCGCTTAGATGACAAATGTCAAAATGGCAAACTTGAAGTAGATTTGTCTTTTGAACAAGTAGCCAAAAACAGTCAGCTGAATGTAGCGATACTAGATCCTGAGGGGAAGGAAATCTATCAACAGCAATATCCGTTAAAAGAGCAAATGACGATTCGGATCGATGGATTTGAAAACGTGGCACTGTGGGGGCATTTTCAGCCCAATTTATATAAGCTTGAATTGGAGACGATAGACGAAGAAAAAAGAGTAACGGAATATATTGACTATTCCTTCGGTTTTCGTAAAATCGAAATCAAAGATAAAATCATCTATTTCAATGGAAAACGAATGATTATCAACGGAGTAAATCGACATGAATGGCATCCGAAAAAAGGACGCGCCATCACTATAGAAGATATGGAAAAAGATTTGGCTATCATAAAAAATGCAAAGATCAACGGCGTACGGACATCTCATTACCCCAACCAGATCACTTGGTATTATTTATGCGACCAAGCAGGCATCCATGTGATGGCGGAAACGAACCTCGAATCCCATGGCTCATGGCAAAAAATGGGTGCATTTGAGCCTTCTTACAACGTGCCAGGTGCAGTACCTCAGTGGCAGGCTGCTGTTCTTGATCGGGCAAAAACGAATTTCGAAACATTAAAAAACCATCCAAGCATTCTTTTTTGGTCTCTTGGAAATGAATCCTATGCGGAAGAAAACATTCGACAAATGAACGATTACTTCAAAAAAGTAGACCCCGATCGACTCGTCCATTATGAAGGGAATTTTCCAAATCCAGCATTCGAAGATTCGATTTCAGATGTAAAAAGCTGCATGTATGCGCCACCAGAAGAGATCGTTGACTACCTTGAAAATAAAGCGGAAAAACCGTTCATCTTATGTGAATACATGCATGACATGGGGAATTCGTTAGGTGGAATGGATTCTTACATGATGTTGCTTGATCGTTATGAAATGTACCAAGGAGGCTATATATGGGATTTTAAAGATCAGGCGATCCAAGTGACTGATCCAATCACTGGTCGAGAAGTGATGCGCTATGGCGGTGACTTTGACGATAAACCAAGTGACTATGAATTCTCAGGGAATGGGATCGTTTTTGCAGATGGACAAGAAAAACCCGCCATGCAGGAGGTAAGATATTATTATGAAAAATACAGTAAATAAAAGTCATATGGAGACGGAAAAAGTTGCAATCGTCTTCGGCGACTGTACATTAGGTGTCAAATCGGGAAATACGCATTATATTTTTTCTTATACAAGAGGCGGACTGGAATCACTCAATAAAAACGGAAAAGAATGGCTATACCGGGAAACACTTCCAGTTTTTTGGCGGGCAACGACCGATAATGACAGAGGTAGTGGATTTGGATTTAAATCTGGTATGTGGTTAGGAGCCGGATTGTATCCAAAAGTCAAAGAAATAGAAGTACTGGTGGACGATAAAAAGATCGATTTGCCGATTGCTCCAGTAAATAATCAATATTCAAGTAATGAATACGCTGGAACGGTTGAAATCATTTTTACACTGGAAATCAACACAGTACCAAAAACACAAGTGACAATTTCCTACCAAATCGCTGGAGAGGGTAAAATGCTTGTTAAGATGCATTATGTTGGACAAAAAGGGTTGCCGGAATTACCAGCATTGGGTATAAGGTTCATTATGCCAACAAAAGCAAAATTCTTTGAGTATGAAGGTTTATCAGGGGAAACATATCCGGATCGGCTGGCTGGTGGTATCGAAGGTATTTATAAAGTGGAAGGACTCCCTATCCCTCCATACCTTGTTCCCCAAGAATGCGGTATGCATATGGAAACGAAATGGCTAGAACTAACAAGAAATCAAACATTGGATAATACGGACAACGATCAAGAAGACTTTTCGTTGCGGTTTGAACAGCAGGATACGCCATTTGCTTTTTCCGCTTTACCATTCAAAGCAGAAGAACTGGAACAGGCGACACATATAGAAGAACTACCGCCAGAAAGACGAACGGTTCTTACGATTTTTGCAAAAGTAAGAGGAGTCGGGGGTATCAATAGCTGGGGAGCGGATGTTGAGTCACCTTACCGCATCAGCGGCGAAGAGGACCATGAAATCAGCTTTATTATCCAGTAGCGATCTTTAGATGATTATTTGAAAAACGGAGTGTACAAGACAAAGCTGCTTTATTCTATATGTCATGAACAAGGGAGTAAAAGAGTCTCAGAGTCTTTTGTTCATGACTGTTTTCTTCAATAAAACCAATTGTTATTTTTCTGAAAAGCAAAGTTAACTATCAGAAAATTAAAAAAAGTTTCACAAAAATGATTGACAGTCGATTTTTTTATGTCTATACTAGGTACAATTCTTACATCAGTTTGGAGCGATTTTTTATGAAATCTAGAAAACTTACAAAACTGAATACGTATTACTTTAGCTATTTTAGATAGGTTTGTATTCATGACTTCGTGGGTACAAACAAACCAAGTTTGTATCTATGATGGCTAAAGATTTTTAAACACGACTTACAGCCACGTAGAGAAATTCATCTATAGTGGCTATTTTATATTTTTGCAGCGCTTTTTAAGGCTCGTTGAAGATGTTCACTGTAGAGGTAATTTCCTACAGGGACATCTTTTTTTGTTGATTAATCGGGTCATAAGTAGGAAAGAAGGAGCGAAAATGAGAACAACAGGACACGGTCGTTTAGTAGGGATTTATGTAAAACCACCTTGAAAAAGTAGAGAAAATCAGCCAAGATAGATAAGTAAACAAAAGAAAGCGGGAAAAACAATGATAGTAATTATGAAAAAAGAAGCAACGGAAGAACAAGTAAAAAAAGTCGTCGATCATATCGAAAAAGAAGGATTCAAAGTCTCAATCGATCAAGGAACAGAACGAGTAGTGATTGGACTAAAAGGTGATACGCGAAGTTTACAAGAAGGAGCATTTACACGCTACGAAGGAGTAGAAAATGCTGTGCGTATTTTAAACACATACAAATTGACTTCTCGAGAATTCCATCCTGGCAATACAGTCGTGGATGTAGACGGAGTAAAAATCGGTGACGGTAGTTTCGTGACGATGGCTGGTCCTTGTTCTATCGAAGGATTAGACCAAATCAGAGAATGTGCGCGAATGGCCAAAGCCGGGGGCGCAAAAATTCTGCGAGGTGGTGCCTTCAAACCACGTACTTCTCCATATGCTTTCCAAGGTTTAGAAGAAGAAGGATTGAAATACATCCGTCAAGCGGCTGATGAATTTGGAATGAAAGTGATTACTGAAGTGATGGATGAAGGACATATCGACATGGTGGCTGAGTACAGCGATATCTTACAAATTGGCGCACGTAATATGCAAAATTTCAAACTGCTATCTGCTGTCGGTAAAACAGGTAAACCTGTTGGATTGAAACGTGGGATTTCTGGTACGATCAATGAATGGCTTAATGCTGCAGAATACATTGCAGTCGAAGACAAATCTCCTGTCATTTTTATCGAACGTGGGATTCGGACTTACGAAACAGCTACACGTAATACGTTTGATTTAAGTGCTGTCCCATTGATGAAAAAATTAACTCATTTCCCTGTGATCGTTGATCCAAGTCATGGTACAGGTATTTGGGATCTTGTACCACCAATGGCCCGTGCGGGTGTGGCAAGCGGAGCAGATGGCATGATCGTAGAGATCCATCCTGATCCTGCAAATGCTTGGTCAGACGGTCCCCAATCGTTGAATGAAAAGACTTACTCACGCATGATGAAAGAAGTGACGATCATGAAAGAAGCAATGGAAAAGATTCAAACACTCGATTAATATCAGCTTTTTAAAAGAAAGAAGTGAAACGAATGCTTACTGTACATGTTGATAACCAGAAATACGATATTCATATTGAAGAAGGTGCACTAGAACAGACTGGATCATGGCTTCAAACGATTTGGAAGCCTCAAAAAGTAGCTGTGATCACTGATACCAACGTTGCTCCACTGTATGCGGAAAAAATCATGTTCCAATTGAGACAAGCTGATTTTGAACCAGTCCTTTCAATCGTACCGGCGGGTGAGACCAGTAAATCTTTGGAACAAGCAGCTGAGTTATACGATTTTTTGGCAGATAATGATTTTACCCGCAGCGATGGAATACTTGCACTTGGTGGAGGAATGGTGGGTGATCTAGCCGCATTCGTGGCCTCGACGTTCATGCGTGGGATCCATTTCGTTCAACTTCCGACTACGCTACTTGCACAAGTAGATTCTAGTATCGGCGGGAAGACAGCAGTCAATACAAACAAAGCGAAGAACCTTGTCGGAACATTTAGTCAGCCATCTGGCGTATTGATTGATCCTGAGGTTCTAAAGACTTTGCCGGTACGTCGTTTACGAGAAGGAATCGCTGAAATCATCAAATCAGCAGCTATAGCAGATGCAATGCTTTGGCGACAGCTGAATGAGCTGAAAGACGAAAAAGATCTTCTAGAGCATGCTGTTCCAATCATCACTGCTACGTTGAAAATCAAGCGAAAAGTAGTGGAAGAAGATGTCTTTGACCAAGGAAATCGACTTATTTTAAATTTTGGTCATACAATTGGCCATGCAATTGAAAATACAGCAGGATATGGGGTAGTCAGTCACGGAGAAGGAGTAGCTATTGGAATGGTAGCCATCACTTCTCATGCAGAAAAAATCGGCTTGTCTCCAACTGGATCGACAACTGCATTAGAAAGGATACTCCAAAAATTCCACCTGCCGATTACTTACGATCTAAGTCATTCAGAGGAATTATTCCACGCGATAACCCATGATAAGAAAGCAAGAGGAAGCCAATTGAATATCATCTTACTAGAAAAGATTGGGCAAGCAAAAATCGTACCTGTTCCCACAGAGACATTCAAAGATTACTTAGGAGGACTGTAAGATGCGTTATATGACTGCGGGAGAATCCCATGGACCAGAATTAACAGCGATTATTGAAGGACTACCAGCAGGGTTACCTCTATCAGAAGAAGAAATCAATCACGAACTCGCTCGCAGACAAACTGGTTACGGCAGAGGAGGAAGGATGAAGATCGAAAAAGACCGTGTTCGTATCACGTCTGGCATTCGTCACGGCAAAACAATTGGTTCACCTGTCACTTTAGTAGTAGAAAATAAAGATTGGAAAAATTGGACAACTGTCATGTCTGTAGCAGAAGTACCTGAAAAAGACCAATCACTGCGGCGAGTTGCACGTCCGCGTCCAGGACACGCGGATTTGGTAGGCGGTATGAAATACCATCATCGAGATCTTCGGAATGTGCTTGAACGGTCCTCTGCAAGAGAAACGACCATGCGTGTAGCAATCGGCGCAATTGCCAAGAAAATTCTGGAAGAACTTGACATCATCGTAGCCGGACACGTGATTTGTCTTGGTGGAATCCAAGCAGAAATACCTGGAAATATCTCCATTCAAGAAATCAAAGAAATTTCTGAAGCATCAGAAGTACGGGTTGTTGATTCAGCAGTCGAGCAAAGAATAAAAGAACTGATCGATCAGACAAAGAAAAATGGAGACACGATCGGAGGAATTGTAGAAGTGCTCGTTGGAGGCGTTCCAGCTGGATTAGGAAGCTATGTACAATGGGACACGAAGCTAGATGCCAAAATCGCGCAAGCTGTGGTTAGTATCAATGCCTTTAAAGGAGTAGAATTTGGCGTCGGATTCACTGCTGGATCATTACCAGGATCAGAAGTGATGGATGAGATCTTATGGGAAGAAGAACGAGGCTACTTCCGACGTACTAATAATCTAGGCGGCTTCGAAGGCGGAATGACCAATGGCGAACCACTTATTATCCGCGGGGTCATGAAACCCATCCCTACATTGTACAAGCCACTTCAAAGTGTTGATATCGATACAAAAGAACCTTACAAAGCAAGTGTAGAACGTTCGGATAGTACAGCAGTTCCTGCAGCTAGTGTCGTTGCGGAAAATGTTGTAGCCACTGTGGTAGCGACAGAGCTATTGTCAAAATTCCCAAGTGATTCGCTTGTTGAGTTGAGAGCTGCAGTGAAGGAGTACCGTGACTACTTGAAACATTACTAAAAAGGGGGCAAATAAGATGGCACAACATGTTTTTATCGTGGGGCTTGGACTGATTGGTGCTTCTATGGCACTTTGTATTCGTCAGACCAATCCAGAACTGATAGTAGTTGGTTGGGATAGTCAGTCAAAAACCCGTGAGCAAGCAGTAGAACAGCAGATCGTTGATTACGTTGCAAATGATTTTGAAACAGGTGCAGAACAAGCAGACGTTATCTTATTAGCCGTTCCCGTCCGTACAACCTTAGCTTATCTTGATGTCCTTGAAAGAATCAACTTGTCTGATCACGTCATCATTACGGATGTCAGCAGTACGAAGCAGCAAGTCGTGACATCCGCTGAGCAGAAAAATCTTCGGTTTGTCGGTGGACATCCAATGGCTGGTTCTCATAAATCAGGTATACAGGCAGCAGATGCTAAACTATTTGAAAATGCCTATTACATCTTTACACCTTTGGAAAAGACGAAAAAAGATGTTGAAAAACTGCAAGAACTATTTTGCGGAACCAAGGCAAAATATGTGACTCTTACAGCAGAAGAACATGACCGTATAACAGGAATGCTAAGTCATTTTCCACATATTCTGGCAGCTGGTTTAGTCAATCAGGCAGAACAATTCAATCAAGAATATCCGCGAGCCAAACAACTGGCAGCAGGAGGCTTTCGAGATATCACTAGGATCGCTTCCTCGGATCCTGTCATGTGGACAGATATTTTGTTGAGCAATAAGCAGATATTATTGGAACGATTGGCAGATTGGCAACAAGAAATGACACAAATAGCAGAATGGATCATGACTGAGAACCAATCGGAAATCTTTTCTTTTTTCAATCGGGCAAAAGAAAGTCGAGACCAGTTGCCTGTCCATAAGCAAGGCGCGATTCCTGCCTTTTTTGATTTATTTATCGATGTGCCAGATGAGCCTGGCATTATTGCAGAAGTAACTGGACTGATTGGAAAAGCGGGAGTTTCTTTGATCAATTTGAAGATCCAAGAGACGCGAGAAGATATTGTAGGAATACTGCAAATCAGTTTCAAAAATCAACAGGATTTGTTACAAGCAAAAAGAACCATTATATCTAATACCAGTTATCATTGCTGGATCAAATAGGAGGCTGGATAAATGCGATTATTACAACAAATACATGGATTAAGAGGGACTGTTAGGATACCAGCAGATAAATCGATTTCTCATCGCAGCATCATGTTTGGAGCAATTGCGGAAGGAACGACGACTATACAAAATTTTTTGCGCGCAGAAGATTGTCTGAGTACTTTACATGCCTTCCAACAATTAGGCGTCGAGATCGAAGAAGAGGAAGAGGTGATCAAGATTCATGGTCGCGGTAGCCACTCCCTTGTCCAACCAACTGAACCCATCGACATGGGAAACTCCGGTACGACGAGTCGTTTATTGATGGGTATTTTGGCTGGACAGCCTTTTACAACGACTCTGTTCGGTGATGCTTCGTTGTCTAAGCGTCCAATGGGGCGAGTGATGGAACCTTTACGCGAGATGGGTGCTGACTTGCAAGGAAAGGAAAATGACCAGTATCTACCAATCACTGTGACAGGAACCCGCTCTTTATCACCTATCCGATACAATATGCCTGTAGCTAGTGCACAGGTCAAATCTGCTTTGCTGTTTGCGGCACTACAAGCAGAAGGTACATCCGTAATCGTTGAGAAAGAACGTTCCCGTAACCATACGGAAGAAATGATTCGTCAATTTGGTGGAAGGATCACAGTGGAAGATAAAACAATCATGGTGACAGGACCGCAAAAATTAACCGGTCAGCAGATAACTGTTCCAGGTGATATTTCATCAGCTGCATTCTTTCTAGCAGCAGGACTTCTTGTTCCGGAAAGCCAGCTGTTGTTAAAAAATGTCGGGGTCAATCCAACAAGGACCGGTATCTTAGATGTGCTGGAGGAGATGGGCGCAGCGATTACCCAGACGAATCACAATGAACAGAACCAATCGGCTGATTTAAGTGTCAAGACGAGTCATTTGAAGAAAGCAATGATTGGTGGAGAAATCATTCCGCGTCTGATTGATGAACTGCCCATTCTAGCTTTAGTGGCTACTCAAGCAGAAGGAATCACGATCATCAAAGACGCAGAAGAATTAAAAGTAAAAGAAACCAACAGAATTGATGCGGTGGCAGAAGAATTGCAAAAAATGGGGGCAAAGATAAAAGCAACAGCAGACGGTTTGATCATCCATGGACCAACACCTCTGCATGGCGCAAAAGTTTCCAGCAGAGGCGATCATCGAATCGGGATGATGCTGCAAGTAGCTGCTCTGATAGCTGATGGACCTTGCGAACTAGAAGGAGCCGAAGCCGTTTCAATCTCTTATCCGGCATTTTTCGACGATTTAACAGAACTTGTGTCAGGAGGAGAAGCTCATGGCTAGCATTTTGCTGATTGGTTTCATGGGCGCTGGAAAAACAACGATCGGTAAAGGGTTAGCTCAACGTTTACAAAAAGAGTATGTAGATTTAGATACAAAGATTGAGGAATATATCCAATTGTCGATTGCCGAATATTTCCACTATTACGGTGAAAACAGCTTTCGAAAAGTGGAGTCAAAGGTTTTAAGAAAGCTGTCAAATGAAGATAAAATTATCGCGACTGGTGGAGGAATCGTCCAATGTGCTGCCAATCGGCAATTTTTACAAACGCAGCCAATTGTTCTTTACTTAGAGGCAGAAGCAGATTGTCTAATCGATCGTATCCAACAAGATAAAACGTCTATTCGACCGTTAGCTCTTGGAAAAACAAGAGAAGAAATAAAAGCCTTATTGGCACAACGACTTTCCTGGTATGAAGAGAGTGCGACACATCGAATCAACACGACCAATCAAACACCAGAAAAGATCATCGATACCATTATAGAAAGGATCAAAAGCATATGAATGTCAGCTATCTAGGGCCAGAAAGTTCGTTCACTTATCAGGCGGCTTGCCAGCTATTTCCTACAGAACAATTGACTGCGTATGCTTCGATCCCTGCTTGTTTGCGCGCGTTGTTTCGCAAACAGGTCGATCTGGCTGTCGTTCCTGTAGAGAATTCATTGGAAGGATCTGTTCGTCACACAATCGATCTTCTTTCCAAACATCCAGAAGTCGAAGTTAAAAGTGAAATCGTTCTTCCTATCAAGCAGCAGCTTTTAGGCAATGCAGCAACAAAGATTACAAAAATCCTTTCTCATCCCCAAGCACTAGCACAATCACAACAGTTTTTAGAAACGCATTATCCTAATGTTCCTTTAGTAGCAACAGAATCAACAACTGCTGCAGCAATGTATGTAGCAGAACATCCGAAAGAAGACGCAGCAGCGATTGCTTCATTAGAAACAGCACAGCATGTTGGATTGGAGATCTTAGCTGAGAATATCCAAGACAATGAGTTGAACCAGACACGTTTTTGGATCGTCGGTGACCGAAAGATGACCAGCCAACAGTCAGCTCCAGTAAAAATGAGTGTCATCTTGACCCTACCTGCTAATCGGCCAGGGATGCTTCATAAAATGCTGGCAGCTTTTGGCTGGCGGGAGATCAACTTAAGTAAGATTGAATCCCGACCATTGAAAACTAGCTTGGGAGAATATTTTTTCGTAATCGATTTGTTATTGGACCGCCCAATGGCATTAGTAGAGAATGCGCTCCAAGAAATCAAGATGCTCGGAGGAAAAAGTCAAATATTAGGCTGTTATCCAGTATTGACAGTAGAATAGACGCGTAGATGAAAGTCAAGAATACTGATTGATTGATTTAACTTAAAAATAAAAAAATCAGCGCTTGGCTATTCTTTATTTTTAATATTCTGATTGGTTTTTAAGAAGAAGCGGGAGACAAATCGTTACAGTCGTTCCTGTCCCAATCACTGATTGGATCGTTAAGCCATATGCATCTCCATACATTAGGCGTATCCGCTCATCTACATGACTGATGCCGATTCCTGAAAAATGATCATTTTTTTGTTTGGTATTTTCAGTATCGAAGCCATCGCCGTTATCAATCACTTCGAATAAAAGAAGCTGATTTTTTGTTTTGCCGTACACCGTGATGAATCCTTGCGTTTTATTGTGAAAAGCATGAAGATAGGCGTTTTCGATAATTGGTTGAAGGATCATATTCGGCATAGATAATGTCTGCAGTTCATCAGGAATCATTATTTTAGCCGAGATTCTTTCGCCATATCGCATACTCAAAAGATCGATGTAACTTTGTACGCTTTTGATTTCTTCCTTGACTGGAATCACTTCTTCTTTTTTCCCAATCGTACTTCTTAGTAAAGTAATGAAACTGTCGATTCCTTGAACTGCTTCATCTGTTTTTTGCTGCCAAATCAAAAATTTCAAGCTAGTCAGCGTATTATAAATAAAATGGGGCTGTATCTGTGCTTGCATAGTCTGGATTTCAAGCGAACGTTTCTTCTTTTCGTCTTGGATCGTCTGTTCATAATGATGCTGCGCATTACTTAGCAATTGATTGATCGTATTCCCTAGCATTTGGACTTCATGGCTTCCTTGCACAGGAACAGTAGCTTTTAAGCCATCTTCCTCTAGCCATTTTAGCGAATCAATCAAGCGGTAGATCGATTTTGTGTGTCGATCCAAATACATAAATACCAATGAGCCAGCAAAAACAAGTGTCACGATATTATACAAAATAATGGGGAAAATCACGCCCATTTGGTTAGACAAAGAATGAAGATCGACTTGGCTGAGTAATGTACAATGCTGGCGGTACAGAGGAAGACGGGTCAACTGCTGTCCATTTGAAATGACTGTTTCACCTACTGTTAGTTTTTTGAAAATCATTGATCGGCTCCCAATTGTATTTTCTTCATTTGATGCGATGATCGTCTGTTCTTCGTTCATGAAGGAGATCTTCGATATCTCGGGATTTACTACAGATTGAAAAAGATTCGCTAGTTGCTGGGATGAGATCGATAAAACAGCATATCCGTAAACGTGATTCAATGTGTTTTTCAGTTTTTTGACAAAGAAGACGCTGGGCGCTTTCTTATCGCGAAGAGTCAATCCGTATTGTGCAAAAAGCATTTGTGTATCAGCAGCACGTTCATTCACTCTCTGGGCAATCGCAGATTGAAAAAAAGAATCGGCAGATACGGCAGTGAGCATATCGTTTCCGACAAAAGTTCTTCCATTTTCTCCAAAGATCAACACATCGTAATCGATCATTGGATGGATTTTTGAAAGAGAGTCATTCATTTTTTGGATCGTTCTTAGCTGCTGAAGCTGTTCCATATGTTGGACTGGACCATTGGAAAAATAGCTTTCGACAGCTGGGTTGGAATCAAAAGCGGCTAATGTATTCTCGATTGCATCATTTAAGCTTTCAAATTCAGATTGGATCTTTTTTAGTACCACATCATTCGATTGATTGAACAGCTGGATATAGGCATCCCTTGATCGATGATAAATAAACAAAGAGATGACGATGGCCTGCAGAAAAAGACCGATGAACAAAATGAACAGAAGTTTGGTAAAGAGTTCATGCTCTTTGATTTTTTTTCTCATTTTACAAAAGTTCCTTTACGGTATTGAGAAGGTGTCATTCCTGTCTCTTCTTTAAAAACTCTGGAGAAATAACCCAGTTCGGTATAGCCGACCTTCTCACAGATTTCCGTCAAAGTAAGCCGTGTTTCCGTTAAAAAGAGCTTGGCTTTACTAATACGGACTTTTTTTAGATATTTTGAAAAGTTGATACCAAATTTTTCAGTAAAGATAGCTGAGAGATAGCTATATGAAAAATGATATTTTTCGGATAGAAGTTGTAAATTGATTTCTTTCTCATAATTTTCCTGGACGAACTCGTAGATCAAAGTCAAGATATCGAAATTGTCTTTTATTGCATTTGCAGAAAAGTGGGTGAGTTTCTCAAGTGTTTCTTTGACAAGAATAGAAAAATCTTCCAAGTACTCAGCATCGGCTAATAAAGAAGGAAGGGCGATCTTGAGCAAAGAAAGTTCTTCATTCCCAACATATTCGTCAGCCAAAGCGTTGAGTAATGCATAGAAACGATTGATTGCTTCATGTTTCAAATAAGCTGGATCAATAGGCTGTTCCAATATTGTCGTGAAGAAACCCTCAAGTTCTTTGACAGCTAAAGCGTAGTCTTTATGAACGATTTTTGTTAAATAGCTACTTGCTTGCTGCTCGTGGTTGGTTGATAACGGAAGAAGTTCATGCTGATAAGCAAGGTTTTTTCCCTTATGATAGAAACGTTGTCCTTTGGTGCAATTTCTGATCTCTTGGAATATTTCATTGATATCTTGGATTGCAAAAGAATCAGAAACAACAAAAAAATCATCTGGAAAAATTTCTTGACGAAACTTTTGAACAAACTTTCTAAGCGTATCTTTGGAATCAGTATTGATCACATAGCCGGATTCTTCCGAAAAGGTAGAAAAAGGATAAATAGTAAACGAATCGTCGCTATCCATCAACGAATGGATGATCGTCTGTTTTTGTTTAGAGCCTTGTTTTGAACTGAATGGCCGTTTTTCGGTATATAACAGAAAAAACAAGGTGTGTTCAAAAAGAAGAGGGTCAAGCAATGGACGAGTTTGTCCAGCAATCTGCTGTGAAAGATTCTCGCAGATCTGCTCATAACGATCGGTGATTGGGCTTTTGTTGGGCTTTTTTTTGATTTTTTGTGAAACGGCAGTTAAGGAATTTAGAAAAAAATCAGGACTCAATCGAGGCTTTAAAAGATAATCAGCGACGCCTTCTTTAAAAGAATCTTTAACCATATCAAATTCATCATAGCTAGAGAGGATAAGGATCTGTGTTTCAGGTTGTTGCTGTTTTAATAGCCGCGATAATTCGATCCCATTTAGTTCAGGCATCATTACATCTGTGACCACGATATCGATTGCATGTACCAAAGAAAAATCAAGCGCTTTCAACGGGCTGGAAAAAGTCCCTATTAATTGAAACCCGTGCTCAGACCAATTGATCAACTGTTTCATTCCGTCTAAAATCGTCTGTTCATCATCGATAAGAATTACGCGTATTGGCATTTTTTTACCCGCCTTAAGAATAGTCTTGTAATTTAAAAATACTTATTTCTAGGAGAAAATGCAAGGATATTTTTATTTTAAAGAAACCTCCACCCTTTCAATCTTTGGTCTAGATGCTAAGATTATTCCTTTTGTCATAGTTGATTTGTATTTTTTTATTATTTTAGGATAAATTTTTGAAGTATCTGAATAATAAAGAAACCGTTTTCAAATTTTGGTATGATGAATGTAGTAAACATAAACAACTAATGGATGGAAAAGGAGCGGATAAAAATGAACATCAGAAAGTTAATTGCTGGAGTCGTTTGTTTAGCGGCAGCATCAGGTTTCTTAACAGGATGCGGAAGTGCTAGTAGTACAGCAGACAACGAAGAAAAAGTCACTGTCTGGGCGTGGGATGAGACATTCAATATCAAAGCAGTGAATGAAGCAAAAAAAGTTTATGAGAACGAAGAAACAGAGATAGAAGTTGTTACGATGTCTCAGGATGATATCGTTCAGAAACTGAACACCGCTTTAGCAAGCGGGAATACAGAAGGATTACCCAATATCGTCTTGATTGAAGATTATAGGATACAAGGCTATTTGACTTCTTATCCAGATGCATTCGCTGATTTGTCTGCTATTGTAAAGGAAGATCATTTTGCACCATATAAATTTGCAGTAAACAAAGTAGGAGAAAAAATATACGGTGTTCCTTTCGATTCGGGCGTAACAGCAAACTTCTATCGTACGGATCTGATGGCTGAAGCAGGATATACTGAAGAGGATATGGAGAATCTGAAGTGGGACGAGTATATTCAAGTGGCGCGAGATGTCAAAGAAAAGACGGGAAAGAAAATCGCTGAAGTCAATCCTTCTGATCTTGGTCGAGTAAGAATGATGATGCAACAGGCGGGAGAATGGTATACGTCCAAAGATGGGGAGACGGTCACGATCCAAGACAATGCATCTTTAAAGTATGGTCTTGAATTATTTGCCACTCTTTTGAAAGAAGACCTAGTCGAACAAACTTCTGACTGGAATGCTGGAGTAACTGCGATACAATCAGGAGCAGTAGCTTCTAGCCCAACTGGCGCTTGGTATTCTTCAACGATCCAAGGAGCAGAAGACCAATCTGGAAAATGGAAGATTGCGCCAATACCTGCACTACCAGAAAATTTACAAAAAGCGCAAGCTTCTAACCTTGGCGGAGCTGGTTGGTATGTGCTCAAAGGAGTAGCTGGAGAAGAATCAGCGAAAGATTTCCTCGAAGCAACGTTTGCATCGAATGAAGAACTGATGGGCACTCTTGCGAAAGAAATCGGGCTGGTGTCTACGATGCTTAGTGCAAATGAACAAGAAGCTTATCAAGAAGCTTCAGAATTTTACAGTGGCCAAAAGGTCTTTGATGATTTTTCCAAATGGACATCAGAAATTCCAGAAGTGAATTACGGACATGAGACCTATGCAATTGAAGCAGTCGTAGCCGAAGCTCTTCATCGAATCATCAATGGAGAAGAGACAGACAAGGTACTAGCAGATACACAAAAACAAGTAGAAGCACAGTTGGCTAATTGATTGGTGATAAAAAAGCAAATTTCTTTGCTTTTTTATCAGACAACCGAAAAGACAAAAAAGATGGCGGCTGCCTTACAGACGTTGTCTTTCTTGTCTTTTCAAGTAAACAATCAATGATAGAATTGGAGGGAAAAGAATGAAGCAGAAAGATTTATTCAAAAACGGGCATGCTTTTTTAATCTTGCCAGTCATTTTGATATCGATCATGGTTTTTATTCCGATGGTTTTGGCTTTGATCACGTCTTTTCAAAGTGGTCCCCCTGTCAATATGACATTTAACGGATTAGGTAATTATCAGCGGATGCTGACAGATGCTACTTTTAAAAAAGCTTTTTTCAATACGTTCCTGTATTTACTAGTTCAAGTACCAATCATGCTGTTTCTAGCGCTTTTTATTTCCAACCTTTTAAATGATAAAAAGCTGAAATATAAAGGGTTGTTTCGAACAGCTATTTTTCTTCCGTGTATCACTTCGATGGTCAGTTATTCTCTGATCATGAAAAGTCTATTTTCTCAATCTGGACTTGTAAACAACTTGTTGTTGGGCATTGGTATGATTGATACACCGATTGGCTGGCTGACTCATCCAATTTGGGCGAAAGTTCTGATCATTCTTTCGATCACTTGGCGTTGGACTGGATACAATATGATTTTTTTCCTTTCAGGCATGCAAAATATTGATTCGGAGATTTATGAAGCAGCATCTATTGACGGTGCTTCTAAATGGCAGCAGTTTATCAAAGTGACGATCCCGAATTTAAAACCGATCATTTTGTTTACTTCCATTACTTCGACGATCGGGACATTGCAGCTTTTTGATGAAGTACAAAATATTACTGGCGGGGGTCCAGCAAATGCAACGACCACCTTGTCTCAATATATCTATAATTTGAGTTATAAATTCACGCCTAATTTTGGATATGCGGCAGCAGTTTCCTTTGTTATTGTTGCCTTTATTGTGATATTGTCGATAATCCAAACGAAAGTAGGAGGAGAGAGTCGATGAAAAGCATGGTAGAAAAAGAAACGATCGCACATCCCAACGTCAAAAAACAAGCCTTAGGACTTCGTTCGGCAATTGGGTCAGCATTAAAATATACAGCATTAAGCATCCTATCATTTATTTCCATTTTCCCTTTTGTCTGGATGATTCTGGGAATGACGAATACACCCGTGGATATCACATCGGGAAAAATAAAGATTGGCAGTAACTTGATCATCAATTTTCAAAATTTGTTTTTCAATGAACTGAATTTTACTCGTTCCCTTTGGAATTCAGCAATGATCGCTCTAGTGACCACTGTGTTTGCATTGCTGATTTCGTCAATGGCAGGATATGGATTTGAGATTTATCAAAGCAAGCGAAAAGACTTGATTTTCAATATTCTACTGCTATCGATGATGGTTCCTTTTGCGGCATTGATGATTCCTTTGTATCGAATGTTTTCACAATTGAACGGAACGATTTTGGGAATCAATAGTTTCTTAGTTGTAATCTTACCATCTATCAGCACTGCTTTTTTGATCTTCTTCTTCCGACAAAATGTTAAATCCTTTCCAAAAGATCTAGTAGAAGCCGCTCGATTAGACGGTCTAAAAGAACTAAGTATTTTTTTTAGAGTATATATGCCGACGGCTAAAAATACCTATGCAGCGGCAGCAATCATCACATTCATGAGCAGCTGGAACAATTATTTATGGCCCTTAGTGGCTTTGCAGTCTCCTGATAAACGGACGGTTCCGCTTGTTTTATCTGCTATGGGTGCTTCCTATACACCAGACTATGGAATGATCATGGCTGGATTAGTCATTGCTACTTTACCAACTGCCATCGTATTTTTTGTTTTGCAAAAGCAATTCGTTCAAGGAATGATCGGCTCTGTAAAATAAAAAACAACAGTAAGTGCGTCCCTACAAAGTCATCTTTTCCAAGTAAAAAGATACTTTTGGGACGTGTGTTATTTTATGGCGAGAAAAATTAAATGATAACGTTTTAAATTTATACTCGAAAACTCTTTCATTTTAAGGTAAACTTAAAGAGTAAAGGAGGAGGATACATGCTAAAAAATTTTAAAGAAGTGATTGCTGCCATATTGCCGATGACCGTCCTGATTGTCATTTTAACGTTTGTTTTTGCGCCGTTAGAAGGAGAAGACCTCGCTTCATTCTTGGTAGGTGCGGCTATCATGATGATCGGAATGACGCTCTTTTTGTTTGGGGCAGACTATTCCATGATGGAAGTCGGAGATCTAGTAGGGAAATATATGATCAAAAAGAAAAGTTTGGCTGTTTTGGTCAGTTTGGGGTTTGCTATCGGGATCGTGATCACGATTGCCGAACCTTCCGTGCAAGTTTTGGGACAACAAGTATATGATATATCTGACGGAGAGATTGGCAGAGTGTTGCTGATTGGGATCGTCAGCGTTGGCACTGGAGTATTTCTAGCCTTTGCGCTGCTTCGGGTCGTATTCAAGCTATCCTATTATCAATTGATGGCTATAGGCTACATAGGCGTTTTGATCGCCTCGTTTTTCACTAGTTCCGAATTCATGCCGATTGCTTTTGATTCGGGGGGAGTGACTACTGGTCCAGTAACTGTTCCATTTATCTTGGCCCTTGCCGGAGGGATGACTAGTATGATCAAACAAAAGAAAAATGAAAATGACAGCTTTGGAATGGTTGGTATTGCTTCATTAGGGCCAATTCTTGCCGTAATGATTTTGGGGGTGATCTTCCAATGAGTTTCTGGCAGCAAGTGATAGATGGTATCGAGATCGTTACTATGGAAGTTATTTTAGCAGTGGCACCTATCGTGATTCTATTTGTTTTGATGAATATCATTAGTTTTCGTATGCGCAAGAAGCGTTTCTTTGACATTATGAAAGGCTTCTTGATAACGACTATTGGGTTGATTCTTTTCCTGCACGGAGTCAATATGGCTTACGTTCCGGTAGGACAGCATTTAGGTAGTACGATCGCTGGATTGCCCTATAATTATATATTGGTTCCCCTTGGCTTTTTGATGGGGTTCCTAGTAGGGTTTGCTGAGCCGGCGATTCATGTAATGGTCAAACAGGTTGAAGAATTGAGTGAAGGGAGGATCCGGTCGAAAATCATGCTGATGGTGATTTCGATTGGGATTGGCGCAGCAGTAGGATTGTCTATGTGGCGTTTGCTCATCGGATTCTCTCTTTATTATTTCTTGATCCCAGGATATGGGCTAGCATTTATTTTAGGACGAAAAGTGGACAAGATCTTTTTAGCAATGGCTTTTGACAACGGTGGAGTAGCAACGGGTCCGATGTGTTCGACATTTATTTTATCAATGAGCGTGGCGATCGCTGCACAAATTGAGGGAAGAGATCCGATCATTGATGGGTTTGGTGTGGTTGCAATGATTGCATTGACACCAATATTATCCACTTTAGTACTAGGATATATTTATAAACGAAAAGATGAAAAAGACAGAATCGAAAAAGAAAGATTGCGAAAATTGGGGGAAAGCAAATGAAAGATCTTGTAGCATTGAATCTTCACATGATTGTGACGATCGTGGACGGAGGAACAGGTGAAGATGTCATCGACTTTTCAAAAGAAGCAGGTGCAGCTGGCGGAACGATCTTGCATGGTCGTGGTTCTGGTGTACATGATTCAGGGAAATTTTTAGGTTTGGACATCTCGCCAGAAAAAGATGTTGTTTTGACATTAGTACCAGATAGTTTGACGAATCAAGTGATGGATGCGATTGGTCAAGGCATCAACATCGATGTTCCAGGTAACGGGATTTGTTTTAGTATTGATGTAGATAAAGTAATTGGTATCACTAAGATTCATCAGTATCGGGAAATTATCGGGATGCAGGAACTTTTGGATGAAACTAACGATAGAGAAAATCCTGAATCATAGACAAGCATTTGAAGAAGAAATAAACCTAAACAAGAAGGCGGATGAACGTTATTTCCGCTTTTTTGTTTATGTTTTTTTCGTGAATACTTATGAAATAGTAAATTTTTATGAAATTCTTCTCTAAGCATCAGACTTTCTTTTCAAAATATGCTATTTTAAAAATGATGAAAAAAGGGGGAGAAAAATGAATTTTTTAGTTGTTTTAAAAGATACTCTGATTGAGCGGTCAACATTTCTATATGTTCAATTGCAGGAAAATAAAACATTGCTGCATTTTTCACCAGAGTTCCATCTAGAGGGACTAACATTAGGAGAAATTTATCAAGCAGAAGGGCTATCGGCTGTTTTGCACTTTTTTGAGGCAGAATTGGAATTACCGGTAAAAGATTATATCGAGCTTTCTCTTGAATCTTGGGATCGAGCAGTCGTTGAGCTATTCCCAGAAGGTTTGATGATCGATACGAACGATGAGAAGATTCATTTGACTGCAGCAGAACTACAGAAACAAATGCGTTATCAAATAGATGATGAAAATTCTTTTTCTATTTTTAGACGTCAGCAAAAGATTCTAAAAAGCTTTTTAAAAGTAATCAGTAAAAAACGGAATTTGATCAAAACGACTCAACTGTTGAAAAAATATCCAAATCTGCTTCATACGTCCATTCAATTCCCTCAATTGATTACGATGATCCATCGTTTTATACGTATGCAACAGCTACCATCTAAGAAGCTGTTTTTGCCATTGACGGACACATTCCGTGTAGTCAACAGAGAAGATAAAAAGAAAGTGATTGTGATCGACTTTACCAGAAATCGGAATGTCCTTCATCAAGTCGCAATGGAAAAGGCCAATTAAGGCTTTTTCTTTTTTGATTTTTTTGTCATAATGAATGATAGATGATGGAGGAGATAACAGGATGCAAACATGGTTAGAAAGACTGATACGGTTTCAGCAGAACTATCAAAAACTTATGCAGGGAAGATATGCAAAATTTGATCAATTGAATCGTGTTCTATTGATTATCGCACTTTTTTTTAGTTTACTAAGTCGGTGGTTGCCATATAGGATCGGGCAATTGTTGTTCATCGTCTTTTTCGGATGGATGCTATTTCGTTTTCTATCAAAAAAAATCTATCCTAGACTAAATGAAAATCAACGTTATTTGGAATATTTTGATAAAGTCAAAGAAAAATATCATCAGATGAGAAACAAAAAGCAAGCTAAAACGGAACGAAAAAGCTATACTTTTTTTGAGTGCCCGAATTGTCATCAAAAGCAGCGTGCGCCTAGAGGAAAAGGACGAATACGCGTGACATGCAAAACATGTGGCATAAAATTCGAAACGAATGTTTAAGGGAGAAAAAAATGAAATTAGTATTATTGCGTCATGGCGAAAGCGAAGCAAATTTTGAAAATTACTGGACAGGGTGGCTAGATGTCGCCTTAACAGAAAAAGGAAAAGAACAAGCAGCAGTAGCCGGTCAAAAAATGTATGAAGCCGGTCTTCAATTCGATGCGGTTTACACCTCTGTTTTAAAACGCGCGATTCTTACCGGTCAAGTCGCACTAGAAGAAATGGGGCAGTTGTGGCTTCCTATAGTAAAAACATGGCGTCTGAATGAACGGCACTATGGGGATCTTGTTGGTAAAAACAAGGATCAGATGAAAGAAATATACGGAAAAGATCAAGTAAAGAAATGGCGCAGAGGATATACAGAAGTTCCGCCGTTAACTGCAGAAAACCGATTTGACCGCAGATATGATCATTTGGATCCACATTTGATTCCGTACGGAGAAAGTCTAGAAATGACAGTGAATCGGATCATTCCTTTGTGGCAAGATCAACTGGCACCAAAACTGAAAGATCGGAAAGATTTACTAGTTGTGGGTCATGGGAATAGCATCCGAGCACTGACAAAATATTTAGAAAATATTCCTGAGGATCAAATGGATACAATTGATATCCCGAACGCACAACCAATCCAATATACATTAGCAGACGATTTGACGATTCTAGAGAAAACAATACTTTAATCAACGTATTTATCTATAGTGAAAGATAGAAAAAAGAAGCAAAGGAATGGAACAAAAAGAACATGAAAAATTATATATGGGACTTTGATGGGACATTGTTTGATACGTATCCCGCAATGGTAGATGGTGCATGGCAAGCACTAAAAGATTTTGGTATCAGTATGGATAAAAAAGAAATCTACTTCAAAATGAAAAAATATTCCACCAGTTATTTGATCAATGAATCAAATTTGGACGCCAATGAATTTAATGAATGGTTTCATCGGTATGAGAAAAAAAGCAAGGAAGCTTCCCGTCCATTTCCAGAAACGAAACAAGTACTTGAAAGTCTAAAAATCAATGAAGGACGTCACTTCATCTTGACCCACCGTTTGACAGAATCGACATGGGAACTGCTGAAAGAGTATCAATTAGCCCATCTGATTGAGGAAGTAGTAGGGATTGATCAGGATTTTCCTCGTAAACCGAATCCAGCATCGTTAAATTATTTGATCGATACTTTTCATTTAGAAAGAACAGACACGATGATGATCGGCGATCGCCGTTTAGATATCGAAGCGGGGAAAAACGCAGGAGTCGTTACTTGTCTTTACGATATCGATCATTTTCTGGGGGAGATTCCTGCAGATCATGTGGTAGGAAATTTGAATGAAATCCTCTCCTTGCAGAGTAACGTAAAAAAATAGTATCCCCTTACAAAGGAGATATGTTATAATTTTTATAAAGGAGTGATAAAATTATATGGAAATCAGAAGACAAAAAGAAGTAGTAGAAGCATTTCATTATGATATGAGATTACCGAACCAAGAAGTAGAAACAGATTTGAAAGTGGGCTTCTCGCCTTTGAAAGAAACGATCGAAAACTATCCGAAAGAACATAGCATCGTAGGAGCACGCTTAGAGTTCCGTTTAGTGTTTGATACATATGTTTTATCTGGAAGTGTGAGTCAGATCAATCATATCCTCAATCGGAAAATTGAAGGTCAAAATGATGTCACACAAGAAGAGGTGGACGAGCTAGTAGCACCGTTATTCGATATCGTACGCCGGATGTCTTATGAGGTGACAGAGATCGCCTTGGATCAGCCTGGGGTAAAATTGAATTTTCAATCAGAAAAACAAGAATAGACAGTAAAAACATACCTGCGATAGTTTTAATCTATCACAGGTATGTTTTTTTATTACTAATTGTAAGCAAAAAGAATGTCATTTCGATAAAAATCGTCTAAAATGTAAAAAGTCACTGAAAAAAATTTTTCAGGAGGATGGTTGAAGAATCATTCTCGGGAACCTTTACTTCCTTCGATGGACTTGTCATTAATAATATGAGGAGGAGAAAAATGACAACACTCATCACAGTTTTAGTGGTTCTAGTTTTTGCGGCATTATTATATGTGTTCTATCGTATGCAAAAGCGCCATACAAAATTTTCAACACGCGTCTTTACAGCATTAGGAGTTGGTATCGTCTTTGGCGGTCTGCTTCAATTGATTTTTGGTGTAGAAGACAAAGTCGTTACTCAATCAATGGAATGGATCGGGATCGTAGGACAAGGGTATGTATCATTCTTGCAAATGCTAGTTATGCCTCTAGTGTTCATTTCAATCATTGGTGCATTCACAAAAATGAAAGTTTCTGAAAAGCTGGGGAAAATTAGTGCAACTGTACTGACTTCTTTACTTGGTACAACAGCTATTGCAGCATTGATCGGAATCGGTTCAACGATGCTGTTCGGTCTTCAAGGAGCTAAATTCACACAAGGAGCAGCAGAAACAGCACGGATCTCTGAATTGGCGACACGTCAGGAAACGGTTGAAAACTTATCGATTCCGCAGCAGATTTTATCCTTTATCCCTAAAAACGTATTTGCTGATTTAGCAGGTAGCCGTGCAACTAGTACGATTGGAGTCGTTATTTTTGCAGCTTTTGTCGGTATCGCTTATCTAGGTGTGAAAAGAAAAGCGCCAAAAGAAGCAGCATTCTTTTCAGATCTAGTCGACAGTCTGTATAAAATCATTATGCGGATCGTGACGCTTGTTCTGCGTTTGACACCATATGGGGTATTTGCTTTGATGACAAACGTTTTGGCAACAAGTGATTTTGCGGCTATCGTCAATTTAGGTAAATTTGTCGTTGCATCTTACGTAGCATTGCTTGCTGTTTTGATTGTCCACTCACTGATTTTGATTGGTGCCAAAGTCAATCCAATCAACTATTTCAAAAAAGCTTTTCCAGTATTGAGCTTTGCGTTTACTTCACGTTCAAGTGCCGGAGCCTTGCCATTGAACATCGAGACTCAGACAAAAGCTTTAGGAGTAGACGATGCAACAGCTAACTTCTCAGCAAGTTTTGGTTTGTCTATTGGACAAAACGGCTGTGCTGGTGTTTATCCAGCTATGTTGGCAACGATCGTCGCACCAGCGGCTGGAGTGAATGTCTTTAGTTTGGAATTTATTTTGATGCTTGTGGCGATTGTAACAATCAGTTCTTTTGGTGTAGCTGGAGTCGGTGGGGGCGCAACATTTGCTTCACTGATCGTTTTAGGGGCAATGAACTTGCCAGTAGCAATTGTTGGGTTAGTTATCTCTGTTGAACCATTAATCGATATGGCACGCACAGCAGTAAACGTCAGCGGTAGCATGGTAGCTGGTATCGTGACAAGTGCACGCATCAAAGATTTAGATCGCGATGTCATCAATGATGATTCTAAAGTGATCGATGTGAATGCATAGTTAAAAACATACTAAGATTAGAGGGGAACATCATTGATAAATGATATTCTCCTCTCTTAGTATGTTTTTTTATTCATTCCATATAAGTACAAAATATTTATTCCGAAAAGTGAAAGCCTAGATAACAAAAACAACCAACTTATTTATTATTAAAGAAAAGCGTATTTAAGTAGGACGATTCTGTTGAGAGCTTTCGTAGATTTTCCCATTTTCCTATGGTAAACTGACAAAGTTGGGAATGTTAGAACAGATCGTTTAGGAGGAAACAGATGTTTACGAATGAAATAAAAATCATGCTTTATGTGGACGATGTAGAAAAAAATGCAGCGTTTTGGAGAGCAATTGGCTTTGCGGAAAAAGATCGTCAAGAAATGGATGGGACGCTTGTAATTGAAGTAGGAGTTGAGGACAGTCAAACCTCATTCGTGTTATATGATCGAGCGTTTGTTGAGTCCCATTCACCTGGCACAGCTACTAGTGCCCCATCTTTGATGTTTTACAGCAAAGATATCTTTGGACTATATAAAAAAATGCAGACGCAATCAGTCACATTAGGTGATATGGTACAGCTTGGAGAAGAATATGTCTTCAACTTTGCTGATCCTGATGGCAATTACTTTGCGGTTACAGGTAAATAATAGAAACAAAGACTTTGTTTTTCTGTGCAAAACAGGAAAGCGAAGTCTTTTTAATTCAAATAATAATATTATGTAAACAAAAAAACGCATGCGTAATTATACACAAGCAAATAAATCGTCAAATGCGAACGCCTTCTTTATACTGTTTAGGAACGAAAAGAAGGAAGGAAGAAATACATGGATTATCAAGTACTGCTTTATTACAATTATACAAAAATAGAAGAACCAGAGGAATTTGCCAAAAATCATTTAGCCTTTTGCAAATCTTTGGATCTTAAAGGTCGTATTCTAGTAGCTGAAGAAGGAATAAATGGTACTGTGTCTGGAACCGTTGAAAACACGACTGCCTATATGGAAGCAATGAAAGCTGATCCTCGATTTGCTGATACGATGTTCAAGATCGATCCAAGCGAAGGACATGCCTTTAAGAAGATGTTTGTAAGATACCGTCCAGAGCTTGTAAGTTTAAAGCTAGAAGAGGACATTGATCCAAACCAAGTGACAGGTGCTTATCTTTCACCGCAAGAATTTAAAGAAGCTATTTTAGACGAACAGACAGTGGTGATTGATGCACGGAATGATTATGAATATGACTTGGGGCATTTTCGAGGGGCTGTACGCCCAGATATACGCAGTTTTCGAGAGCTTCCAGACTGGATTCGCGAGCACAAAGAAGAATTTATGGAAAAACGGGTAGTGACCTACTGTACTGGTGGTATTCGTTGCGAGAAGTTTTCTGGTTGGCTTGTCCGTGAAGGATTCAAAGATGTCGGACAGCTGCATGGCGGTATTGCTACTTATGGTAAGGATCCTGAAGTTAAAGGGGAATTATGGGACGGCAAGATGTATGTGTTTGACGAACGGATCGCTGTCGATATCAACCAAGTAGATAAACAAATCGTCGGTCGCGACTGGTTTGACGGAACACCATGTGAACGATATATCAATTGTAGCAATCCTGAGTGCAATCGTCAGATTCTTGCTTCTATTGAAAATGAAGAAAAACATTTAGGAGCATGTAGCGTAGAGTGTGCGAAACATCCACGCAACCGCTATGTTCAAGATCATGGAATCTCTCCAGAAGAAGCAGAACTGCGATTTGCAGCTTTAAATAAATAGAAAACAATAGTTTTGATTGTCGACCATTTCCGATATGCGCTATACTATCGTTGAGGATGGTGATCCACATGAAATCATTGATTTATGCTATTGGCGATGTCCATGGTAAATATGATCTTTTTGAAAAACTTATTCACTATTATGATCCGACGATCCATCAGCTTGTTTTATTAGGAGATCTCAATGATCGAGGACCTCGTACAAAGGAATGTTTTCTATTAGGAAAGCAATTAGTCGAAAAAACAGGAGCCATTTATCTCCGGGGCAACCATGAAGAATATTTTTTGCAATTTCTGCAAGCGCCGGAAGACTGGTATGCGCCTTATATCAGAAATGGTGGAAAAGAAACATTTGAAAGCCTACTTCACCCAGGTGCGTCGGAGGAATACTCCCCGACTGAAATCTCAATGATGATCCAATCAAGATACCCAGAACTGATTGAATTTTTAGTCCAGCGCCCCTTGTATTATGAATGGGAAAATTATCTGTTTGTCCATGCTGGAGTGGATTTGACAAAGAAAGACTGGCGTAAGACAAGTCCAAGAGACTTTATTTGGATACGGGAACCCTTTCATGAAGGGAAAAACAATACAGGTAAGACAATTGTATTTGGACATACGATTACACCAATGCTCCATGGAGATATGCAGACAACAGACCTCTGGATTCAGGATCATAAAATCGGAATGGACGGTGGAGCTGTATTCGGAGGGTCATTGCATGGGGTTGTTTTTGACAAGGAAGGTATCCTTCAAGACATTGAATATCAGAACAACAAAGGATCTTGGCAAGGAATCTGACGAATGGAAAGAATGAAGGAGCTGCGACTTTGTTGCGGCTCTTTTTATTTGTATAGAGAATATTGTTTCTTTCAGCAGTTTAACCCATGATAAAAAGTATGATAGAATAAAGAAGCAATTTTTAGCAGAAAAGAGGCATTTTAATGACGGAAAATTTGAACCAGACAATCATTCAGCTTGTACAAAAAGAGCTTTCAGACTATCGTCCCAAGCAGTTGACGACTGTACTTAATTTGTTAAATGAAGGAAACACCGTTCCTTTTATCGCGCGTTATCGAAAAGAAATGACGGGAAGTCTTGATGAAGTCCAGATTCGTGAAATCGAAGAACGGTATGCCTATCTTGAAAACTTAGAAAAACGAAAAAACGAAGTGATTCGGCTGATCGATGAACAAGGGAAGCTGACCCCTGAGTTAGAAACAGAAATCACGCAATCCGTAAAAATGCAACAAGTGGAAGATTTATATCGTCCATACAAACAGAAACGACGGACAAAAGCAACGATTGCTAAAGAAAAAGGACTTGAACCACTCGCGCTGTGGCTGATGCAGCTTACAGATGGAGAGGTGCAATCGGAAGCAGAAAAATATATCGATAAAGAAAAAGAAGTCTCTTCTGCTGAAGAAGCGTTGCAAGGTGCGCATGAGATCATTGCTGAACAAGTCAGCGATAATGCAAAATTTCGGACTTGGATTCGGTCTTATACGTATAACAAAGGCATGTATGTCAGCCAAGTCAAGGATGAGCAAGCAGATGAAAAAGGCGTATACGAAATGTATTATGACTTTGCAGAACCTGTCCATAAAATGGTTTCTCATCGGATATTGGCCACTAATCGAGGAGAAAAAGAAGAGGTTCTCAAAGTATTCCTTCAAGTAGACGAAGCAGCAATTTTAGCTTACTTGGATCGCCAATTAGTGAAAAATCCTGCCTCTCCTTCTTCTTCCTTTGTAAGAGAAGCCTATCAAGATAGTTATAAACGCTTTATACAGCCGGCAATCGAGCGAGAACTGCGTAATGAATTGACTGAAAAAGCGGATGAGCAAGCCATCGCTATTTTTGGAGAAAATCTTCGCAATCTTTTGTTGCAACCACCGCTAAAAGGTAAAGTCGTACTGGGATTTGATCCTGCCTATCGTACTGGATGTAAACTAGCAGTCGTAGATGCGACAGGAAAAGTTTTGGCAATCGAAGTCATTTATCCGCATAAACCTGCAGCACAAGCGAAAAGGGAAGCTGCTGGTCCAGCTTTTATCCAATTGATCAATCAATATCAAGTAGATATGGTAGCTATCGGGAATGGAACAGCCAGTCGGGAATCAGAACTTTTTGTGGCTGAGCAATTGAAATCAGCCGACCATAAAGCCTATTACGCCATTGTTAATGAAGCTGGCGCTTCTGTTTACTCCGCTAGCGAAATTGCACGAAAAGAATTCCCGCATCTACAAGTAGAAGAAAGAAGTGCTGTTTCTATTGCCCGTCGTCTGCAAGATCCTTTAGCTGAATTAGTCAAGATCGATCCTAAAGCTGTCGGTGTAGGACAGTACCAACATGATGTTTCTCAAAAACGTTTGGCTGAACAATTGGATTTTGTCGTGGAAACAGCGGTCAACCAAGTAGGCGTGGATGTGAACACGGCTAGTCCACAGCTCTTGCAGCACATATCAGGATTGAATAAAACGACTGCCCAAAACATTGTCAGTTATCGTGAAGAAAATGGAGAATTTACTGCACGAACTCAGCTGAAAAAAGTGCCACGTTTAGGACCAAAAGCATATGAACAAGCAATCGGCTTCTTGCGAGTTCCTGGCGGGAAAAACATTTTGGACAACACCGGTATCCATCCCGAAAGTTATTCTATTGCGAAAGACATATTAATGACCGTCCATCTTTCAGAAAAAGAGCTTGGGACAGAAGAAGCAGTAGAAAAATTGACACGGTTATCCGCGGAGAAACTGGCTGAAAGTTTATCAGTCGGAGAAGAAACGTTAGCCGATATTTTAGCTGGGCTGACACAACCTGGACGAGATATGCGTGATGAGATGCCAGCGCCCCTATTGCGTACAGATGTGTTGAGTATGGAAGATTTGAAACCAGGGATGGAATTGACTGGAACGGTCCGTAACGTCATCGACTTCGGCGCATTTGTCGATATCGGTGTGAAACAAGACGGACTTGTCCATATTTCAAAACTTAGCAAAAAATTTGTCAAGCATCCTACAGACGTCGTGTCAGTCGGAGATATCGTGACGGTTTGGATAGAACAAGTTGATACGAAAAAAGGCAGAATCAGTTTGACGATGCTTTCCCCTTATGAAGAGTAACAATGAGGAGTAACAAAAATTGACACAAGAAGAACTGCAGCAGTTAGTAGAAGAGATATCATTAAAAAGCTTCCAGCGTCCTTTCAAGCACCAAGCAATGTTCAATCCACGATTGCGTACAACTGGCGGGCGCTATCATTTAAACGATCATCATTTAGATTTTAATGTAAAGCTGTTTGAAGAGTCAGATAAAGAAACGATTACAGGAATCATCAAACATGAACTTTGCCATTATCATCTTCATCTCACTGGAAGAGGATATCGTCATAAAGATATGGATTTCAAGTATCTTTTGAAAAAAACAGGCGGGTTGCGCTATGCGCCAGCCTTGACGAAGAAACAGATAAAGATCGAATATTATCAATGCCAAGATTGTTCTGCCACAATCTGCCGCAAAAGAAGAATCGATGTACACAAATATCGTTGTGGAAGATGTCATGGGGAAATCAAATGGATTGAGACAAAGAGAGAAAGCCTCAATGAAGTATAAAAAATCAGATGAAAGGATGAAGCGTTTTTGGAAAAAAACGAGCAGAGAACTCTAAAAGACTGGAATCAGCTATTAGCCTTTTTAGCCGCACCTGATGAGAAAGATTTTGAGAAATTGTCAGCACCTACACTTATTTTAGCTGGAAACGGTCTTCCTATCTTAGCTGATAAAGCAGCACAAATGTATGTAAATGGTCAAGTAGAACGTTTATTTTTGGTCGGCGGGGTGGGGCATGCGACTAGGATCCTTTATGAGAATTTTGAAAAGCAAGGATTTCATTTTGAAGAAGGCATGAGTGAAAGTGAAATCTGTCGTCAGTATCTGAAAGAAGTCTATGGTTTGCCTGATAAAGCTCTTCTGATAGAATCGAAGTCTACAAATTCTGGAGAGAACGCTACTTTTTCACTGGAGATTCTTCATTCCTTAGATGCTGTACCAGAAAAAGTCCTATTGATGAATGATCCGACACTGCAACGCAGGACTCGAGCAACTTTTGAGAAAGTATGGCAAAATGAACAAACTGTTTTCGTAAATGCTGTGCCATTTGTGCCGGAAATCCTTCACTTTTCTGAGGAGATCATCTTTACAGCAAAAGAACTGAACCACCAATGGCCGAAGGAATATTTCTATGCACTGGTGTTAGGAGAAATGGAGCGACTCCACGACGATGAGAATGGCTATGGTCCGAAAGGAAAAGATTTTATTCCTCATATTGATATATCAGAAGAAGTTTGGTCTTCTTATACAAGAATCAAACAGTCAATAAAAACGGATTTTTCCCGTACATGACCTTTTTAGCAGGCGAATCCTCCTTTCTAAATAAATTTGGTTGAAATTTTCAATCGTTTATAAGATAATGAGGAGCGTGTTGAATGTAATAGCTAAAAGAATGGACGCTAGATAAGAGAAGAGGATTCAAATGGAAAATCAAAATAAATTGTATCATTTCGTTGGTATCAAAGGTTCAGGAATGAGCTCCTTGGCTCTTGTTTTACATGAACAAGGTTTAAATGTCCAAGGATCAGACATTGAAAAATATTTCTTTACACAAAGAGATTTAGAAAAAGCAAATATCACGATTCTGCCATTTAACGCAGAGAATGTAAAACCAGGTATGACGATTATTGCAGGAAATGCATTTCCTGATTCACATGAAGAAATCCAGCGAGCAAAAGAATTAGGTTTGGAAGTGATTCGCTATCACGACTTTATTGGTCATTTTATCCAAAACTATACGAGTATCGCTGTAACAGGTTCTCACGGAAAAACAAGTACGACTGGTCTGCTCTCTCATGTATTGAGTGGTGTCCGTCCAACAAGTTATCTAATTGGAGACGGAACAGGGCATGGTGATCCGCAAGCGGAATTCTTTTCATTTGAAGCCTGTGAATATCGCCGTCATTTCCTTGCCTATTCACCAGACTATGCGATCATGACAAACATCGATTTTGATCATCCGGATTATTATACAAGTATCGACGATGTATTTACAGCTTTCCAAACAATGGCTGGACAAGTGAAAAAAGCTATTTTTGCGTACGGTGACGACGCTTATTTACGCAAATTAGAAGCAGATGTGCCGATTTATTATTATGGTGTCACAGAAAATGATGATATCCAAGCACGAAACATCGAACGTACAACATCCGGTTCTGCTTTTGATGTCTATCATGGGGATGAATTTGTTGGACATTTCACTGTACCAGCATTCGGCAAACACAATATTTTAAATGCTTTAGGTGTTATTGCAGTCGCGTATTTCGAAAAACTGGATCTGAAGGAAGTTGCGGAAGAAATGCTGACTTTCCCAGGAGTAAAACGTCGATTCAGTGAAAAAATCGTAGCAGACATGACCGTAGTCGATGATTATGCGCATCACCCTGCAGAAATCAAAGCAACCATTGATGGCGCACGCCAAAAATATCCAGATAAAGAAATAATTGCAGTTTTCCAACCTCATACGTTTACGCGTACGATTGCATTGATGGATGAATTTGCAGAAGCACTTGATTTAGCTGATAAAGTTTACTTATGCGATATTTTTGGTTCGGCTCGGGAAGAACAAGGAAACGTTAAGATCGAAGACCTTGGAGCGAAAATCAAAAAAGGTGGAGAAGTCATCAAAGAAAATAATGTATCTCCATTATTAGATTATCATGATGCAGTAGTAATCTTCATGGGTGCTGGAGATGTTCAAAAATTTGAACAAGCGTATGAAAAACTTTTAAGCAGCACGACGAAAAATGTACTGTAATACAATTACTGCAGTGTCCTTATAAAAATAGAAAGAGGGAGAGTGGCAAAATTCTTGTCATGCTCCCTTTTTTACAACTTTTGATAAACGGCGTTCAAAAGCTTGCATCTGCGGTAATAAGCCCAGCTAAATCAAAAACATGAGAAGCTGTTTTTCTTGGCTGTTCTTATTACTTAATGCAGGACAGCTTTTTCACGACCTCAGATATACGGTGTTCAAAAGCTTGCATCTGCGGTAATAAGCCCAACCAAATCAAAAACATGAGAAGCTGTTTTTTCTTGGCTGTTCTTATTACTTGATGCAGGACAGCTTTTTCACGACCTCTTTAAACTATAGGAATCTGTTAAATCAATGGAGCAGAACTTGCCTTTTGTGCTGCTTTTGGTACAATAATGTATGATTAAAAATAAACTGGAGGGTTTCTATCTTGAACATAGGTAAGCCGAGAAAACTAGGAAAAACAATAAATGAAATCGAGGAAGGCGACTCGTTATCCTTAACAGAATCTATTGAAGATAACCAGCTTTTGCTGTATTTGGGATTGACGAATGATGCAAATCCTTTGTATATCCAACATGACTTTGCACAAAAAACAGAATATCATCAGCCAATCGTTCCATCAGTGATGCTGATGGGAATCATCACAAGTGCAATTTCAAAGCATCTTCCTGGACCAGGATCACATGTTGTCAATTTTTCTGTCAATTTTATTGAACCGGTTTTCCATTATGAAACACTGACTTTTCAGTTTGAGGTCATAAAAGTAGATAAGATGAAGGATGTGGTGACGATTTCTGTAGAAGCGGAAAACACGAACGAAGATCGTGTGTTGGATGCTGTTGTTATGGTCCAACCGCCACAAGTTCCTGAATTGGAAATAGCAATCGAAAGTGAAGGTGAATTAAATGAATAATCCAAGTACATCAATGTCAGGTATCAATCGTTTTTATGCAAAAGTTTATGGCTTTTTAGGTATGGGACTTGCCCTTAGCGCAGTCACTTCTTACTTGGCTCTTTGGGTATTTCCTTTGCAACTAGCAACTTTTATCAATAACTTTCCATTAGGCTTTATGGGTCTGTGGATCGTTGAACTGATTTTAGTAATGGTTCTAGGCGTAAAAGCACAAAAGAATCCGAGCTTAGCGATCGGTGGATTTATTGCCTACTCTCTTTTGAATGGCGTAACATTAGCAGTTACTCTTGCATTCTACGATATTGGAACAGTAACCCAAGCTTTCTTGACAGCTACCTTGATGTTCATGGGGATGTCTGTCGTCGGAGTGACAACAAAACGAGATCTTAGCGGGGTTGGAAGAGCAGGACAGGCTGCTTTGATCGGAGTGATCATTGCACTAGTCTTGAACATCTTCATTTTGAGAAGTAGCGCAGTTGAGCTGTTCATCTCACTGCTTTTAGTCGTCATCTTTGCAGGGATCACAGCTTATGATAACCAAAGCATTCGTAATACCTATGTCCAGACAAATGGAACAGCACATAGTGGCATTGCTGTATTTATGGCATTGAAGCTGTATTTGGACTTTATCAACTTGTTCTTGGCGTTTTTAAGAATCTTTGGACGGAACAACTAAAAAAGGGAAAAAATTGATCAGTTGGGGCTATACCAAAATATTTGGTATGGTCCCGCTTTTTCTTTTCGCATTCCGCATGATTCTTTGTTAGAATGAATAAGAACTTTACAGTAAGGAGTTAAGAAGATGACAAAAAATAAATTATTACTCGTTGATGGGAACAGTGTGGCTTTTCGCGCATTCTTTGCGCTGCACAATTCCCTTGAACGTTTCAAAAACAGAAACGGTCTTCATACAAATGCAATCTATGCATTCAATACGATGTTTGAAAATGTTATGCAAAAAGAGCAACCGACGCATGTTCTGGTTGCGTTCGATGCAGGAAAAACGACCTTTCGGACAGAAATGTATGCGGAGTACAAAGGCGGAAGATCTAAAACACCAGGCGAATTCAAAGAACAAATGCCCTATATCCGTGATTTGTTGACGGGATTAGGTGTACAGTATTACGAATTGCCCAATTATGAAGCGGATGATATTATCGGTACTTTGGCAGAAAAAGTAGATAAAAATCAATTTGATGTCGTCGTACTTTCCGGTGATCGGGATTTGACTCAATTAGCTAGTAAAGAAGTAAAAGTGGATATCACTGTAAAAGGTGTCAGCGATATCGAAAGTTATACACCAGAACATGTGGCGGAAAAATATGATGGATTGACACCAAAACAGATTATTGACATGAAGGGACTAGCCGGAGATGCCTCTGACAATATCCCAGGTGTGACTAAAATCGGTGAAAAAACAGCTATCAAGCTATTGAAACAATATGGCTCAGTCGAAGGAATCTATGAGCATATTGATGAAATGAAGCAAAGCAAAATGAAAGAAAATCTGATAAATGACAAAGAGCAAGCTTTCTTATCGAAGAAATTGGCGACCATCAATACTTCAGCCCCTGTGGAGGTCTCTATCGACTCATTGAAGTATGAAGGGAAAAATCTCGATAAACTCGTTCCATTTTATAAAGAAATGGATTTCAATCAGTTCCTTTCTAAACTGAATATCGTTGAAGAAGAAGTAAAAATGGATGATATTTTATTTGAAGTCGTGCATGAATTTAAAGAGGAAATGTTTACTACGGATATGGCACTGTACGTGGAAATGATGGGCGACAATTACCATACAGAGGAAATCGTAGGAGTAGCGTGGGGGACAGAAAAGAAAATCTATGTCACGAATGATCTGTCTGTATTCGAAAACCAAGCGTTCCATTCTTGGATCACTGATCCGACCCGATTGAAAAAAGTATATGATGCGAAACGAACTTATGTTGCTTTAAATCGCTATACTGGAAAAACGAAAGGAATCGATTTTGATGTCTTGCTAGGTGCATACCTTCTCGATACGAATGAAAAAAGCACAGATATCGAAGGAATAGCTGCACATTACGGATACAACGATATCCAGTCAGATGAAACTGTATACGGCAAAGGGGCGAAAAAAGGTTTACCAGAAGAAGAAGAACTCTTTTTTGCTCATTTAGCGCGAAAAGTAGCTGCAATCAATGCGTTGACACCAAAATTGAGCCAAGAACTGGCAGATAAAAACCAAGAAGATCTTTTCCGGAAAATGGAACTGCCATTGTCTATCATTTTGGCAGAGATGGAAATAAGCGGGATCAAAGTAGATGCGACTCGCTTACAAGAAATGAAGGGCGAGTTTTCTGCTCGCTTAAGAGAGATCGAACAAAAAATCTACGAAGAAGCCGGCGAAGAATTCAATTTGAATTCACCAAAGCAATTAGGAGTGATCTTATTTGAAAAAATGGGATTACCCGTTATCAAAAAAACAAAAACTGGGTACTCCACAGCCGTAGATGTACTGGAACAGCTTCGTGAACAAGCACCAATCGTAGAGGATATCCTAACCTATCGTCAAATCGCAAAAATTCAATCTACCTATGTCGAGGGACTGCTGAAAGTGATCCAATCAGATGGAAAAGTGCATACCCGTTATGTCCAGACATTGACCCAAACAGGACGATTAAGCTCTGTTGATCCTAATTTGCAGAACATCCCGATTCGATTAGATGAAGGGAGAAAGATACGTCAGGCATTTGTTCCTAGAGAAAAAGACTGGTTGATTTATTCTTCTGACTATTCACAAATCGAGTTACGCGTACTTGCGCATATCTCAAATGATGAACATTTGAAAGCTGCCTTCCTAGAAGGTCAAGATATCCATGCCAGCACAGCGATGCGCGTATTTGGAATCGAAAAAGCAGAGGATGTCACACCAAATATGCGTCGGCAGGCAAAAGCAGTGAATTTTGGTATCGTGTATGGCATCTCTGATTACGGACTTTCACAAAATTTAGGCATCAGCCGAAAAGCAGCACAGCAATACATCGATACGTACTTTGAAAAATACCCAGGTGTCAAAGAATATATGGAAAGAATCGTACGCGAAGCAAAAGACCAAGGCTACGTCGAAACGCTGTATCACCGCCGTCGATATTTGCCAGACATCAATTCAAGAAATTACAATATCCGTTCTTTTGCGGAACGAACAGCTATCAATACACCAATCCAAGGAAGTGCTGCTGATATTTTGAAAATCGCGATGATCGAATTGGATAAACGATTGAAAGAAACAGGTCTTCAAGCTACGATGCTGTTACAAGTTCATGATGAACTTGTCTTCGAGGTACCTGAAAAAGAACTTGAATCATTAGATAAATTGGTGAAGGAAGTTATGGAACAAGCTGTTTCTCTCCATGTACCACTGATCACTGACAGCAGTTGGGGAAAAACGTGGTACGAAGCAAAATAAACATTGTTTAAAACAGAGCAATATAATGAAGGTGAAAAGAAAAAATGCCAGAATTACCAGAAGTAGAAACCGTTCGTAAAGGATTGGAACGGTTAGTAGTAGGAAAAACGATTCAGAAAGTGCAAGTCTTGTGGCCCAAGATCATCGAGCAACCAGAGACACCCATCTTTGAGGCTTCTCTTGTTGGCGAAACCATCCAATCCATTGGACGTAGAGGGAAGTTTTTGATTTTTCATCTCGATCATTATGAACTGATCTCACACTTGCGAATGGAAGGAAAATATCAATTCACGAAAGAAAATACACCAATCGATAAACATACGCATGTACTTTTCTTTTTTGAGGACGGGAGCCAACTTCGCTACAACGATGTACGAAAATTTGGTCGTATGACAATCGTCGAAAAAGGAGCAAGTGCAACTTACCGAGGAATCATGAAATTAGGACCTGAGCCATTGCCTGACAGCTTTTTATTAGCAGATTTTGCAGCTGGATTGAAAAAATCGCACAAAGCAATCAAGCCTTTACTGCTAGATCAGCGTCTAGTAACGGGACTAGGCAATATTTATGTAGACGAAGCATTATGGGAAGCGAAGATTCATCCAGAACAACCGGCGAATACATTACATCCAAAAGAGATAGAACAATTACGTCTATCGATCATTGATGTTTTGAATCGTGCAATAGAAGCCGGAGGTACCACGATTCGCAGCTATTTGAATGCATTAGGAGAATCAGGCGGATTCCAAGTCGCACTGCATGTCTATCAGCAAACTGGCAAACCATGTATACGTTGTGGGACGCCGATCGTGAAAACAAAAGTGGCACAAAGGGGGACTCACTATTGTCCGAATTGTCAAAGGCTGAAAATCGAAAAGTAGGCTTTGTTTTAGGTTTGACGGGCGGAATAGCTACTGGCAAAAGTACGGCAGCCAAAGTCTTTCAGTCTCATGGATTTCCTTTGATCGATGGCGACGTGATTGCCAGAGAAACTGTTGAGCCTGGAACGCTTGCTCTGAGGAAGGTTGTGTCCGTGTTTGGCCAAGAGATATTGCAGTCTGATGGTCAGCTAGATCGAGGGAAACTTGGGATGATTGTTTTTCCATCAAAGGAGAAACGGCAAAAACTTGATCAGCTATTAGATCCGTTTATCCGAAAAGCGATAAAAGATCAAATCGCCTCTCTAAGTTCCAATCATCCTTTAGTAATTGTAGATATCCCATTGCTCTACGAAGGTCATTATGACTACTATATGGATGCAGTAGCTGTCGTTTATACCACGCCAGATATTCAACTCAGACGCTTGATGAAACGTAATCAGCTAACACTAGAACAAGCGCAGCAGAGAATTAGCAGTCAACTTCCAATCGAAGAAAAAAAGCAGCGTGCGGATATTTTGTTTGACAACAACGGAACGAAAGAGGAACTTGTGGAACAAATCGAAAATTGGCTTTCAGCTAATCGCTTTCTTTGAGTATCTGTGTCAAGTTTGCTATCCTGAGTATATAGAAAGCGAGGGATAGCGTTGGGATCATTTAAAAACCAAAAGGATAAAGTCGTAGGTAACGCAAAAGAAAAAATCGGCGAAATACTCAATAAAGAAAATCTAATCGATGAAGGTCGTACGCAATCAGAAACAGCAGAAGAGAAAGAAAAGCAGTACCAAGCAAGAATCGATGAAATAGAAGACCAGCAGGCAGAAAAAGAAGCGAAACAGCAAGATTTGACTCAAGAACGAAAAAATCCGGCCCCTGATCGTAGTAAGACACCGCTCCCAGAAAGTGAACACATTCCTGATGAACAAAAGATCGAGGAACAACGAATGAAACACTATACAGGAATCGAAGAGAAGTTATAAAATAGTAAGAAATAGAGACGTGACTTGAAGCAGATGATAAGATGTTCATCTGCTTCAAGTTTTTTGTGCTAGTCGACTAAATCAGCTTTTGGGCGAGTCATTTCTCAGCAATCAAGGTCATCAGTACTGGAAAATTGAAATTGGATTAGGACAGGGGACATAATTACGCATGAAAATAGAAAAAATTGTTCTTATATCCGTGTTTTTTTGGGTAGGACAGTCGCGTTTGTGATTTGTTTCGTGTTATAATACAACTAGTTGTAAAGAAAGACACATCCTTTATATAAAAATGCGATGCAAGAGGTGAGACAAAATGAGATGTCCCAGATGTCAACATAATAATTCACGAGTAATCGACAGCCGTCAAGCAGATGATGGACGTGCGATCCGTCGCCGTCGCGAATGTGAGAATTGTTCGTTCCGCTTCACTACTTTTGAACGAATTGAAGCTGCTCCGTTATTAGTCATCAAGAAAAACGGGGAACGCGAAGAATTCAATCGCGATAAAATTTTAAGAGGACTCATCCGCTCAGCAGAAAAAAGACCTGTAGCTATGGAGCAAATGGAACAAATCGTCAACCATGTCGAAAACCGCGTACGCAGTCTTGGGGAAAACGAAGTATCAACGAATCTGATTGGTGAATATGTGATGGAGGATTTAGTCGATTTAGATGAAATCGCGTATATCCGTTTTGCCAGTGTTTATCGCCAGTTCAAAGATATGTCTGTTTTCTTAAAAGAGCTGCAAGATATCGTGGATAAAGCAAAAGAAAATAATAAAGAGAATAATAAAGAAAACAATTAAGAAACAAAAAGGAGGCATTTCCTTGGAAAATGCTTGGAAAGAGCTTCAACCAAAAAATATTTACCAAGGAAGAAAAGCAGCTCCGCTGAGAGAAGACAGCAAAAACGCGTTGCTGTATCTTTATCAGCCACTGATCGGCGGAGAAGCCTTGAGTATCTATTTCACTCTGTTATCAGAGATCTCGCAAGAATCTGGCGAAGGTCCTGAAGGGATGCATGCAGATTTACTCAGTAGTCTAGGCTGCGGGATCCCCCAATTTTATGATGCAAGAAAAAAGCTGGAAGGAATCGGCTTACTGGATGTTTATTTTAAAGAAGATAGCGATCTGGGGCCTCGTTTTATTTATGAGTTGTTAGAGCCACTCATTCCTAAAGCATTTTTCAAAGATTCTGTTCTGGCATTTCTTCTTTTGGAAAAAGTTGGTGAACGACGATTCCAGAAGCTTACCCAGTTGTTTGAACCTAAAAGGCATACAACAGAGGGATATCAAAAAATCACAAAAAAATTTTTAGATGTTTATCGCTTCAATGAAGCAGTATACGCTGCTAATCAAGAAAACATCGAATCACTGAATAAATCTTTTGAAGAATCTGAGCCAGTAGCATTACTTGAAACAGATTCGACATTCGATTGGCAATTTTTGAATGATTGGCTGTCAAAAAAACATATGACTGTTCTTGATGATTCAATCCTCAAACAAGTCGACATGTATCATCAGCTTTATGGATTCGATGAACTAACTCTTGGTGAACTCATCAGTCAATCTTATGATTTTAGCGAACAAAAAGTATCCATGAAGGAGCTGCAAAAAGCTGTTTTGGCAATGCAGAGACGACCAGTGAAGCAAATAAAGGAAACAGTCGCTGTTGCTGAAAACAGCAATGAATCTCCGACGAACGAACATTTGACAAATGCAGCGCTTCAGTTGATAAAAGAAGCACAGAGCATTCCGCCGATGAAATATCTGGAAGCAATCAAGTCAGAAAAAGGCGGATATGTTTCGAAACAAGAAACTTGGTTACTGCAAGACCTTGTTTCTCAATCAGGTCTTTCCAGCAGTGTGATCAATGTTTTGCTGAATTATGTATTGGTGATCAAAAATAATGCTAGCTTAAATGCTAGTTATGTGAATACAGTGGCAAATGAATGGGCACAAAAGAAAATCGCCACAGCAGAAGAAGCGATTCAGCATATTCGGCAAATAAGCAATCAAGCAAAACAATCAAAACAAAAAAAGCAAACAAATTATCCAAACGGCAAGCGAAATGTTCGGCGGGAAAAGCTTCCTGATTGGGTCAACCAGCCAAAAGATGAAAAACAGATCAGTAGTGAGAAAAAAGCAGAGATTGACCGCCGTTTTAAAGAATACCTGGCGAAAAAGGAGGGTGACATCTAATGGAAGACGTAGGCAAAGAATTGAAGAGGATCATCAGCAAACGTAATTATCAAGAAAAATATGCTGAAATGATTGCTGACGTCCTAAATGATACGGATGTTCAAGCTTTTCTAAGTGCACACCAAGAAGAACTGACACAAGCAGATATTGAAAAAAGCTACGCCAAATTGTATGAGTTCGTGCAAGAAAAGCGTAAATATCAAAAAAACGATCCAACGATGATCGCTCCAGGATACGAGCCGAAGTTGACGTTGAATTTTCATTATGTGGATGTCACTTATGTACCAACAGAAGCATTGTTAGCTCGGCAAAGACAAGAAGAAATCAGAAGCCGAGTAAAAGCAATGGATATGCCAAAAGATATTCAATCAGCATCTTTTGAAAACTTTGAGCGTACAGATGGACGAGGATATGCAAGCTTGGAAGCCCTAGATTTCGTAGAGAAATATACTGCAGATCCAAAAGGGTATCATAAAGGTCTTTATCTGGTAGGGAGTTTTGGTATTGGAAAAACATACTTATTAGGAGCAACAGCGAGAGAACTAGCGATTGCTGGATTTACCACGACATTAGTCCACTTTCCAACGTTTGCCGTTGAGATGAAACAGGCAATCGGAAAAGATCAAGTGGCAGAAAAGCTAGATGCAGTGAAGCGTTCCCCCATTTTAATGATTGATGATATCGGTGCAGACGCGATGAGCAGTTGGATACGGGATGAAGTATTTGGCGTCATCCTTCAATATCGGATGCAGGAACAGCTACCGACATTCTTCTCATCAAATTTCACAATGGATGAATTGGAACAGCATTTGTCCGTCACTCAACGTGGAGATGAAGAGCCGTTGAAAGCGAAACGCATAATGGAACGCATACGTTATTTGACAAAAGAAATCGAAATGACTGGTCGCAACCGCCGCAATGGTTGAACAGTTGATAAGTCCAACTGATATTTGACCAAAGAGTAAAAGCAGGTCAGCGAATCTTTACATGGACAGAAATGACCGGAGACAATCACCGCAACAAGTAATGCAAAAACTTAAACGGAGGATTTTTTATGAGGGCTATTTTTTCTAGTATATCTGTAGTTGGTCTATTTTTTATTTTAGCAGGATGCGGTAGTGCAGACAGCAACACAGGTTCTCTTGATTCGATTGATGCGGGTCAAACAATAAAAACAAGCAGTACGAAAACGGAGGGACAAAGCATATTTGTAGGAACGATTGAAAGCATCACTCAAGTAGAAGCGGAAGAAGAAACGATTCAGCTGAAACTCGTCGATGTCATGGCAAAGGAAGATCCAGCGAATATGGGGACATCATTCAGCAATGACGGAGTGATTTTGAATGCTACTGCTGAAAAAATAAGCTTGGACATAGATGAACTGAAAATCGGTGACAAAGTCCAATTTACATTAGTTGAGATGCCGATCATGACGATGTCTATCCCACCACAAGTGCCTGGAGATTCGATCATTGACGTTTCGTTGAACAAATAATCAACAACATTTTTTCAAAAATAAGAAAATGTTGTTTTATAGAACAAAAAGGTATATTTTTTAAGGAGATCTGGGAATTTTTTTATTCCTAGTCTCCTTATTTTATATGGAAAATGCTATAATTACCTAGAAGGAGTGAAGCTATGAACCATTTAGATTTATCTCAGCGCTTAGCGGCAGTTGGTGAATTTGTCCCTGAATCTGCTCGTTTAGCAGACATTGGATCAGATCACGCATACTTACCTGTTGCATTGATGCTAAAAGGAAAAATCGAATATGCAGTTGCAGGTGAAGTTGTTCAAGGTCCTTATGAATCAGCACGTAAGCAAGTCCAAAAAGATGGATTGGAAGACCGTATCACTGTACGTCTTGCAAATGGTCTAGATGCGATCCAACCGCAAGATGCTATAACGGCTGTCACGATCGCGGGTATGGGAGGTTCGCTGATCCGAGAGATCCTAGAAGCTGGCAAGGTGCATCAACGCCTAAGTGGACAAGAACGTTTGATCCTTCAGCCAAATATCGGAGAGCGTACGTTACGATCTTGGCTGCAAGAAAACCAATACAAAATCCAATCAGAAAAAATACTTGAAGAAAACAAAAAAATATATGAAATCATTGTAGCCGAAAAAGAACAAAAACCAGTTACTTACAATGAAATGGAGCTGATGTTCGGTCCATTTCTGCTTGAAGAGAAAAGTGAGATCTTCAAATCAAAATGGACAAGAGAGCTTCAACAAAGAAAAGCTATCCGTGAACAGCTCAAACAAGCAGCTAATCAAGAGGCACGTCAAAAACAAATCGAGCAGGAAATCCAAATGATTGAGGAGGTTTTAGAGATATGACGATCAGCGGACGTACCTTCATCCAAAAGTTTGAAAGCTATTGTCCTCAATGGCTAGCTGAAGAAGGAGACCCAGTCGGACTGCATATTGGAACATTAGATAAACCGATTCAACGGGTAATGATGACATTGGATGTTCGCCCAGAAGTGGTCGAAGAAGCAATCGAGAAAAAAATCGATCTGTTGATTGCGAAACATCCCCCGATCTTTCGTCCTGTAAAACGGCTGACTACTGATCAGCCGCAAGAAAAAATGTATGCAGATCTGTTGAAACATGATATTGCCGTTTATGCGGCACACACGAATATGGATATTATTTGGGACGGACTGAATGACTGGTTTTGCGAACTTCTTGGTATTGAAGTGGAGAGTTATTTAGTGAAGACTCATGAAATCCATTATAAAAAACTGGCGGTTTATGTACCTGTGGATCATGCACAGAAAATGCGTGAAGCATTAGCTGCAGCTGGTGCTGGTACGCAAGGCGATTATACCGGTACAAGTTTTACCTCGATTGGACACGGCCGATTTACTCCGAATATTGGTGCACAACCAGCGATTGGGAAAGTAGGGAAGACAGAACAAGTCCAAGAAGCAAAAGTCGAGGTTATTTTGCCCGAAACAATCGAAAAACAAGTGATTGATGCCATGCAATCAGTTCATCCTTATGAAGAACCTGCTTATGATCTTTTCGCAATTGATGCACCAGTCGAAAAGTTTGGGCTAGGCCGAATAGGTGAATTACCGCAAGAAATCCCTTTAGAAATATTTGTGGAACAAGTAAAAAAAGTTTTCCAATTAGAGGGACTGAGAATCGTTCAGCCTCAAAAAACAAAATCATCCATCAGGCGTATTGCGATTTGCGGCGGAAGCGGCGAAAAATTTTATCCGCAAGCAATCGCCCAAAGAGCAGACGTCTATATCACCGGAGACATTTATTATCATACGGCTCATGATATGCAAAGCGCCGGATTGATCGCAATTGATCCCGGACATTATATTGAATCGTTATGCAAGGAACGGTTCATCGAGAAATTTGAGACTTGGAAACAAGAAGAAAATTGGGCTATTGACTTTTTCGTTTCTGAAAAGAATACAAACCCATTTCAATTTAATTAAAGGAGAGAATACTATGTACGAAAATCTTTTGCCACGTTTTTTACGGTATGTCAAAACAGAAACACGCTCCGATGCAACAAGCAAAACGACCCCCTCGACTCAGACACAAGTTGCTTTTGCACAAGAATTGAAAAAAGAATTGGAAGAGTTAGGTTTATCAAATGTTTTCTATAATGAAGACAATGGATTCGTTATGGGAACATTACCAAGCAATGTCGATCATGAAGTGCGTTCTATTGGATTTATTTCCCACATGGATACAGCAGACTTTAATGCAGTAGGAGTCAATCCACAAATCATTGAAAACTATGATGGAGAGTCTACGATCGTACTAGATGCGGAAGAACGTTACACGTTGAATACAAAAGATTTCCCAAATTTGAAAAATTATGAAGGCCACACGTTGATTACTACAGATGGCAGTACTTTACTGGGAGCAGATGACAAATCAGGGATTGCGGAAATCATGACTGCAATGGAGATCTTGATCAATAATCCTTCTATCCCTCATGGTACCATCAAAGTAGCTTTTGGACCTGATGAAGAAATCGGTGTCGGAGCGGATAAATTCGATGTTGAGCAATTCAATGTGGATTTTGCTTATACAGTCGACGGCGGTCCTTTAGGTGAATTGCAGTATGAAACATTCAGCGCTGCTCAAGCAAATATCACGATCCAAGGGAAAAATGTACATCCGGGGACGGCAAAAGATACGATGATCAATGCTTTACAGCTAGCCATTGATTTTCATAATCAGCTTCCAGCCGATGAAGTTCCAGAAAAAACAGAAGGATACGAAGGTTTCTTCCATTTGATGGCATTGAATGGGAATCCTGAAGAAGCTTCTATGAGTTATATCATTCGCGATCATGATCGCGAAAAATTCGAAGCACGCAAAGCACAAATCACACATATCCAAGAAGAAATGAATCAACGATTTGATCAAGAACGAATCAAAGTAGATATGTATGATCAATATTACAACATGAAAGAAATCATCGAAAAAGATATGAGCATCGTGGAATTAGCGAAACAAGCAATGATCGAGCTTGGGATCTCTCCAGTGATCGAACCAGTTCGCGGAGGAACAGATGGTTCAAAAATCTCTTACATGGGGATTCCGACGCCAAATCTATTTGCCGGAGGAGAAAATATGCACGGTCGATTCGAATTTGTTTCTTTACAAGTAATGGAAAAAGCAACAGATGTGATTGTTAAAATTGCAGAATTGAACACAAAGAGTTAAAATCGAAAAAGAACAGCTTATGACAAGGCGTTCGTCCGATGATGGAATGTCATCTGTCTAAGGCTAAAGGGCAGGACAATGGAATGGATTGTCCCGCCCTCTTTTTTGAAGAGTAAATAGGAGGTAAAGAATGGAAAAGCTGCTAGTTTTTTATAACAAAAGTTCAGGGAAAGATGAGGGTGAGAAATTAGCACGCTGGTTTCAAGATTATGTAAAAGAAAAGCAACCAGAATTATTTGTAGATTTAGCTGAAACTGGCCCGTCGATTGACCATGCGGATTTAGTCAAGAAAGCAGAAGCTATAGGAGCCGATACGCTAGTGATCATAGGAGGGGACGGCACGATCCATCATATCGTTCAAGCGTTCCAGCAAACATTATCTCAGTATCATATCGGATTACTTCCAGGTGGAACAGTCAATAATCTCGCACGTGTTCTTGAAATTCCCTTGAAGAAAGAAGAGGCTGCTGATGTGATTCTAGAAGGAAATGTCCGAAAAATAGACTATGGTCAAGTCAATGATGCAGTCATTATCTCTACACTGACAATCGGTATCTTAGCGGATACAGCAGTTTGGATCAGTCAAGAAGAAAAACAGCGTTATGGCTCGTGGATTTTTATCAAGAAATTCTTTAAGTTATTGCTGAAGAAGAAAAAATATCATTTGGATTTAGAAACAGATGAGGAGCATTGGAAAGGAAAATCCCAGTTATTGACAGTCACGATGTCTAACTCCGTAGGCGGCTTTACAAATTTCGACGACTCAGCGACCCCAGATGATGGAAAATTCCATGTAACGATCGTACCTTCCTTAGATATTTTCCGATTTATTTTTTATTTGCCTAGAATCATGAGAGGAAAATTCTATACGATACCTGGCATTACTTATTTCACAGCCAAACGCATGAAAATCAAAGCACAGGAAAAATCTGTTGGCACTCGGACAGATGGAGACACGACAGATGATCTTCCAGTTGAATTATCTGTTGTATCAAAAGGATTAGCAGTTTATTCACCAAAAAAAGAAGAAAAAGATTAGAAATAGTAGTTAATAGAAAGTTGGAAGAATAATGGATGTATTGTTGCACAATCCTTTGTGGTTTTATCTATTCATTGTAAATTTTTATTTATTTTGTCTGATGGGATATGATAAACATCAGGCTCGAACTGGCGGCTGGCGTGTACCTGAAAATAATTTGATATTTGTCAGTCTATTAGGCGGTGGTTTGGGAGGATTGATTTCTCGGAAAGTTTTTCATCATAAAACAAGGAAAAAGAAGTTTACCGTAGGATTCACTGCGGGTGTGCTTGTTGATTTGATTCTCATTTATTTTTTCCATTAAGGAGCGGGAGATGTCATCTAAAGGAACGAAAATTAAAATCATTCTGAATCTGCTTTTGCTGATTGCGATTTTTGCTATTATTTATTATTTAATCAATCAATCATTTGCAGATATCTTTGCCGAATTACTGTCTACCAGTGTTGTCGTTTTAGCAGCCATTGTTATATTAGGGACAGTTTACCAAATCGCTGAAGGGCGCTCGATCAAAGAGATTGCTGAACCTTTCGCGCCGAATTTTACAACGAAAGATGGGTTCCTGACCTCTAGCTATATTGCATTTTATCGAATCGTTTCATTTGGTACAGGAACATTGATCTCGGAAATTTATTTTTATAATAAAAAAGGAATGAAACTGTCTCAGGGAGCAGGGGTGACAGCACTCCATATGATCATGTACAAACTTGCAGTGATTACCTATGCGTTAGCTGGCTTGCTCATCCAATTCTCTCTTTTTTATTCTAATGGTCCGTCAATGATCTGGTTTATTATTGCTGGAATTCTTTTGACGATCGTGATTGTTGCCTTTTTATTGGTAATGTCCATCAGTCTGAATGTCCAAATATTTTTTGTCAGCTTATCGAATAAGTTATTTAAGAGTGAGCGTTTGCGAAAATGGGTGGATACATGTAATCAGCAGATCTACTCTTTAAGGGAAACGGTCCAAACCATTATCCAAGACAGGACTGCGCTATTGCGGATCTATCTATGGAATATGTTGAAACTTGTATTTTGGTATGTACTTCCCTATTTGATTCTGATTGAAAACCATCCTAAAATAGATTTTCTACTGACCATTTCGTTTATCAGCTTTGCAGTAGTGCTTTCAGGAGTTATTCCTACGCCAGCTGGTATTGGATCCTTTGAATTTGTCTACTTGTTATTGTTTAGACCTGTTGTTGGAACAGTTGACGCAGTTTCTTCGCTTTTGTTGTATCGTTTCAGTTCCTTTATCTTGCCATTTCTCTATGGATTTGTGTATGTGATTACTGAACGGCGAAGAGTGATCAAAGAAGAAATAATAGAAGTAAAAAAAGAGAATAAAGAAAATCAAGGGTAGGTCTTTTATAAGATCTACCCTTTTTTTAATAAAAGAAAAACATTAGGAAGCTGCGTCACTTGAACATGTAAAACACATTTTTTCTTGAGGCAGCTCTACCAATGCATTTATTCTAGACTGTCTCTTTTTAAAAGAACCATTAAGATACTTAATAGAACAACAAAAAAAGCAGAAAAAAATACTCCCTGATAACCATCAATGGAAAAAGTACCATTACTAAACAATTGGAATACGATACCAAAAAAAGTGATCATAAAGCTTTGACCTAGATTTCTGCAAAGGGTGATGAAACCAGATACCGTACTGATATTTTTATCTGTAGCTAAAACTTGTGCAGACAAGACACTTGTAGTAACCGTTGTGCCAGTACCAAATCCTGAAAAAGAGGCTAAGATAAGAAGAACGAAATAAGGTGTCATTTGTGGTAGAAATCCTAAAATAAGAAAAACTAAACCATTCACCCCCATACAGAAGGTTAATAAACGTTTCGTTCCAAAATGTTTTCCTAATGGCACAGCAATCATCGATCCAGTAATAAAAAAGACAGAGGAAGGTAAAAGCGCTAAACCACCAAGACTAGGGGATAAAGAAAGTTGCGTCTGAATCCATAACGGAAGATATACTTGAAACCCCATCATTGCTCCATTCATGAGAAAAGTAACGAGGTTGAACAAAAGAAAGTCAGATGATCTCAATGTTTCGACAGGTAAGACTGGTTCCTTTACTTTATTTTCATAGGAAAGCAAAATGAAAGAAACAAGGATGCCAAAAAGGAACACGCCGCCACCAAGTATAAAATGATCTGGTATTATCTGGATACCAACTAGTAAAAGAAATAAACTTGTAACCAGAAAGAGATATTGTCCCAGTTCTTGATAAGAAAAAGAGACAGACGGACGTTTTTCTTCATCATAGAATAAAAGTAAGATCAGAATCGTTAATAAGCCAAAAGGGATGTTTATAAAAAACACCCAGTGCCAACTAAAATTTTCGACCAATAGCCCTCCTAAAAGAGGAGCAGCTAACGAAGCAATCCCCCATGCTGAATTATTCAATCCCATTATTCTTCCGCGAGATTCATAATCAAATAAATCACCAATCAGAGAGAAAGTAATGGGCATGATTCCTCCTGCACCTATTCCTTGAACCAGCCTAAAAAATACCAGAATAAAAAATGATTGGGAAATACCGCAAAGAAAAGTACCTGCCATAAACAAGAGCAATCCAATGATAAAAATCGGTTTCTTTCCATACTGATCCGCCAGACGGCTGAATACAGGTGTTGACAATGCACTGGAGAATAAGTAACTAGAAAACAGTAAGGCAATCGGGATTTCACGACCAAAACTATTAGCAATAGCATTAGCAGCTGTGATGACGATCGTGGATTCGACTGCAGTCATAAATGTAGCAAGATAGATTGCTAGTAAAATCCATCCTTTTTTCGTTTGACTCATCTTTTTTCCTCCTAAAAATCTTTTTAAGCATCCTACAAATTGACAAGTTCAATGATTTGTTTTAGAATATGCTTGCGCACGCAATTATATGACTTGCGAGAATAGTTTGTCAACTAAAAGGAGGAGAAGAATGGAAAATAAAGGCGAAAGCAATTTGAAGTGGTTAGCCAAATTGACCCGAACTTATCAAAAAGAATTAGACCAAGCACTAGCTCCGCTCAAATTAAATTCAACGAATTATTACTTTATTGTGAAAATCCATGATTATCACCATTTGAAACAAGAAGAATTAATCAAATTGACCGGATTGGATGGAAGCAATGTCACCAGAACAATACAGAAGTTAACGAAGATGGGGTTAGTGACAAAAGAAAAAAATACACAAGATCGAAGAAGTTTTCTTTTAGAATTAACAGAAAAAGGACAAGAACTTCACGCTCAAGTAGTAGAATCTGTAGAAAATGCTCAGAAGAATTTTCTGTCAAAATTGACAGCTGATGAGCAAGGAACATTTGAGTATCTGTTAGGAAAGTTGGCACAAGAAGAATAGAAGGGTGATCCTCATGGAAAATACATCCAATGTACTAAAGGGACTAGTAGAAATTCCTAATCATTACGAATTAGTCAATGAATTAATAGAACAAAGAAACAAAAAGAAAGTCAACATCATCCGTTATCAAAATCAAGGAATCTATCTTCATAATGGACCAAGAATCATTGAAGTCATAGAAGGAAAGCATTTAGTCAGTTTTAAGAATCTGACCGAAATACCTGAAGGAAAATTGTTATCAACCGAACGTGCCAAAGCTTTAGCTGAAAAGATATTTCATAAGTTCAATCCAACCTATGCGAAAGGGTTGACATTTATGCGCATAGAGCAACAAAAGCGTAGCTTTATAGATGAAAACAGCGTGGAACAAACATTTCCTGTTCAATGGATCAAATTTGCTCATCGAAATGGAAGCTACAACTGGGTTACATTAGGAGCCAACGGCAAACTCGTTGAGATGGAAATCGACTCAAGATGGGATTATTTTCACGGACGCCGACAAACGGAAATGTGGGACAACGACGATTGGGTATTAGCTCGTGAAGGAAAAGGGCCTCAGCTTCCAAGTCCGAATGCATTAGCCTAACAAGGAGGGACAGAAATGAACATGAATGGACTATACGATGAATTTGATCTAGAGCTTTTAGGAAATCTCAGAAATCGGCTCCAGAGACTAGAAGATACAGACTATATGACTGCCTACTATAAAGGATACAGTGCTAGTGGCATGACACTGGACGAAATAAAAGAAGAAATAGAAGAACTGTCTCATACGATTCGAGAATTAGAAGATCGTATGGAAGAAACGCAGTGGTGAAAAATATAGTTATTAAAAGCAAGTATTTAACGTAAATAATCAATGAAAAAAGAGCCAAGCAGCCAAAATATTATTCTTCTATTGAAAAAAGAATGCTTGCCAAATAACCATAATAGGTAAGATGATTTTACGTTTGCTTGGCTCTTTTTTTGTATACATACAATCAAATTTGTTTTTTTAAGATTTATATAAGACGAGAAAAAAAGTCAAAAAACTATGTGTATATTTTGACCAAAATTGACCAAAGCGATATAATAGTTTTTGTAAAGATCAAAGAAATAATTGATCTTACCTTTAATTAGGAGGTATACCTGTATGAATATTGAGAAAATGACTACGACGCTTCAAGAAGCAATTGCTGAAGCTCAACAGATTGCGGTCACTCGAAAACACCAAGATATCGACATTGCCCATGTATGGAAAATCTTTTTACAACCTAATCATTTTGGCCGAAATTTCTATACGGATGCCGGATTGGATGTCGAATCTTTTGAACATGAAATCGATCGTCTACTGGATGAGTATCCAGTTGTTTCTGGTGGAAACGTCCAATATGGACAAAACCTCAGCCAGAACTTCTTTCGATTATTGAATGAAGCAGACCAAATACGCGAAAGCTTCGGCGACGAGTTTCTTTCAACGGAAGTCGTTATTTTAGCGTTGATGAAATTAAAAAATTATCCGTTAACTGTTTATTTGAATAAAAACGGATTATCTGAAAAAGAATTGCGTAAAAACATCGAAGAGATGAGAGGAGGAGAAAGGGTGACCTCGCAAAACCAAGAAGAACAATACAAAGCATTAGAAAAATACGGCGTTGATTTAGTACAGCAAGTCAAAAGTGGAAAAATGGATCCAATCATCGGTCGTGATGAAGAAATCCGTGATGTCATCCGTATTCTTTCACGAAAAACAAAAAATAATCCTGTTCTGATAGGAGAACCCGGTGTAGGGAAAACGGCGATCGTTGAAGGACTTGCTCAACGTATCGTACGCAAAGATGTTCCTGAAAATTTAAAAGATAAAACGATTTTTTCATTAGATATGGGAGCATTGATCGCTGGAGCAAAATTCCGCGGTGAATTTGAAGAAAGACTAAAAGCAGTCTTGAAAGAAGTCAAAAAAAGTGATGGACGTATCATCTTGTTCATCGATGAAATCCACAATATCGTAGGGGCAGGAAAAACAGAAGGAAGCATGGATGCCGGAAATCTGTTGAAACCAATGCTTGCTCGCGGTGAATTACATTTGATCGGTGCCACAACTTTAGATGAGTACCGTCAATATATGGAAAAAGACAAAGCGTTGGAACGTCGTTTTCAAAAGGTATTAGTCAAAGAGCCAACGGTGGAAGATACGATCAGTATTCTGCGTGGATTAAAAGAACGTTTTGAGATCCACCATGGTGTTAATATCCATGACAACGCATTAGTAGCAGCAGCTACTTTATCTGACCGTTATATTACTGATCGGTTCTTACCGGACAAAGCAATCGATTTGATCGATGAAGCCAGTGCAACGATTCGGGTAGAAATGAACTCTATGCCAACGGAATTAGATCAAGTGACCAGACGTTTGATGCAGTTGGAAATCGAAGAAGCTGCACTGAAAAAAGAATCAGATGATGCAAGTAAAAAACGACTGAAAAATTTGCAAGAAGAATTAGCTGAACTTCGTGAAGAAGCAAATGCAATGAAGATGCAGTGGGAAACAGAAAAAGAAGAGGTCAATTCTGTTTCAGCAAAACGTGCTGAAATCGATAAAGCAAAACACGAATTAGAAGATGCAGAAAATAACTATGATTTGGAACGCGCTGCTGTATTGCGTCATGGTACGATACCTCAATTAGAAAAAGAATTGAAGGAATTAGAAGCCAAAGCAAAAGACAGCGAGATTAAGATGGTTCAAGAGTCCGTTACCGAAAATGAGATTGCTCAAGTCGTTGGCAGATTAACGGGTATCCCCGTAACGAAACTTGTAGAAGGCGAACGAGAAAAACTGATTAAATTGAATGAAACACTTCATAAACGAGTGATTGGTCAAGATGAAGCAGTTGATGCGGTCAGTGACGCGGTGATTCGTTCACGTGCTGGATTGCAAGACCCAAATCGTCCTCTAGGTTCTTTCCTTTTCCTAGGACCAACTGGTGTCGGAAAAACCGAATTAGCGAAAGCTTTAGCTGAGAACTTGTTTGACTCAGAAGATCATATGGTACGGATCGATATGAGTGAATATATGGAAAAACATGCTGTGTCTCGTCTAGTCGGAGCTCCTCCAGGCTATGTAGGTTACGAAGAAGGCGGTCAATTAACGGAAGCTGTCAGACGAAATCCTTATACAATCGTCTTGTTGGATGAAATCGAAAAAGCGCATCCCGATGTCTTCAATATCTTGTTACAAGTCCTAGATGACGGACGCCTAACTGATTCAAAAGGGCGAGTCGTTGATTTCAAAAATACAGTTCTGATCATGACTAGCAATATCGGTTCACAGTTACTGTTGGAAGGTGTGACTGCTGATGGAACGATTCCAGAAGCAGTGGCTGAACAAGTCAACACGCTATTACGTGGAAACTTCAAACCAGAATTCTTGAACCGAATCGACGACACGATTTTATTTACACCATTGAGCCTAGACAACGTGAAAGGAATCGTTGACAAAATGGTGGCGCAATTGGCACAACGTCTGGAACATCAAGAAATCCTGTTGACAATCAGTGATGAAGCCAAAACGTGGATTGCTGAAAATGCTTATGAACCAGCATATGGTGCAAGACCATTGAAACGATTTATCACTAAGGAAGTAGAAACACCACTAGCTAAAGAAATCGTTGCAGGACATGTTATGCCTAAATCAAAAGTAACGATTACTTTACTTGATGGACAACTTCATTTCAAAACAGAAGAGCTAGAAGAAATCGTCTAATCTTCCATTGAGACTATAAAAGAAAAAAGGGGTCTGACACAACTAGTGTCAGACCTCCTTTTTTTCAAATAAACAATGTTCCAGAAGTAGCTTCTTCGAAAAATAAGCCGAAATTTCTTGAAGCTGCCCGCTTCTGTCACAACCTCTTTTATTAGGTATTTTTCACTTTTTCTAATTTATAACTTTCAAAGTAACGCTCATCTTTTTTACTTTGAGACCATGCAAACAATCCCATCAGGGCAGCACCTATCGTATTTGTCAGCAAGTCGCCCATCGTATCCATCAATGCTGCTCGTCCGACAAACAGTGTGCCATCAGAAGCAGCAAAACGTTGAAGATTCATGCCTAAGAACTGGTCGCATAAGAATTCCCAGAACTCCCAAAACACGCCGCAAAGTCCAGCAAACGCAAAGCCGAATAAAAGGAACAACCAAGGACTGGTTTTTGATATCTCCGCATCTTTCATCAAGTAACCAATCAATCCATAGCCAAGAGCTGTCAGGACCATTGGACTCACCGCATGTAAGATTTTGTCCCAAAAAGAGATGATACTGATCAAATGCATCCCTGTACCTAAAAAGACAGAGATGAATAAGAAAAACCAGTAAAACAAAACGATTGCTGCTGGAATTTTAAGTTTGAAAACTGTCAAAATGACTTGTGGCATGAAAATCAATGCAATCCCTAATAAAGATTCCACGATAAATGTGATTCCTTGAGAAGTCGAATACTTTTGGGTGATAAATTCATAAAAATTATAGCAGACAACGAATACACCAAAAGCAAGTAAAGCTATTTGAACCTTTTTGATTTCTTTAATCACTGAAAGTCCCTCCATCTAAAAATCTTTTTACTTCTGAAAGCAACTCAGTCTCTGAAGAAACCACTTTTCCATTCAATTTGATCAGTCCTACTGTATATAAGTTCAGATAGTGAAATTGATTCTCAGCTGTTTCTTGTAGCGCAGCGATTTTTTTCGGGTGGGTTCCGCCTTGCTGCCGAGTATCAGTATACAAGCCAATCACTGGGATACCTTTCGCATAAGCCACACCGATTTCCGATGCTACGCCAGCATCAATCGTCAATCCATCTAATAAAGCAATCATCAAATCGCTTTCCAACACTTTTTCTGAGTCTGCAAGAGCAATCATCCGACTGTCTGCATAAGCAGTTTTGTCATTGATTGCTTCATTTTCTTGAGGAAGATAAATTGAAAGTTCAGGAGAGAGCGCTCTGACTTCTTTAACTATCTGCTCGTTATATAACAAATCACTTTTAGCAAACATTGGTGCGGCAAAATAAATTTTCATCTAAACATCATCCTTTTTATTAAAAATAATCGCTAAAGTAAGCTTCCATGTTTGGAATGATACGCTCTAGTGACTTCAGTGTTTCTTCATCTGTTTCTAACCGTTCGATTCTTGCTAAATAAGAAGCACGTCGATAATTCATCATCAAGCAAGTCAATGTTTGGATATTCAATCGAACAGGGTTTCCTATAGGTTCATTCAAGACACGGACTTTTCCTTGTTCATCCCATGTTAAAGCAAAGACGCCATTATTCCAAGGAGCGACAGGATCTTCAATGATGAAATGAAAAGCATCAGCTGTTCCAACAAACGGAAACCGTTGAAGGAATTCTTTTACATCAACGATCCGAGCCATAAAATATGGTTCGATCTGCTCTTTGATCTGACTGTCTTCAATCAAAAAAGCTAAGGGCTCATTTTTGTAAATATCTCCATGTACCCAGTAAATCATGGAAAAATGAGCGGAAATAAAGTTCCATAAGCCATTTCGAGCTTCTTGATCAAGATAGAACATTTCTTTTACGTGAAATATTTCTTCAGCTACCCAGTAGAATAGAACACCTCTTGGTTCATGATTGCTATCGTAGTAGACAGCGGCTGTGCGCTCATCTTCATTTTCGAAACGCCAATATTCTTCCCAATGAAAATCACTGCGGAATAAAGCACCATGGTTTCGTTGGGCAAATTTGTCATAAACGGCAAATACGTCTGGATGATCAACTGATAATCGCTCAACCATACCACTTACTGGGACTTGTTTAGGTAGCTGTGTATCTCTGATTTTAAAGGAAAGTTTATCAGACATGATCTCCCATCCTTTGCGCCGATAATAGGGGATACTATAAGGATACAAATAAGAGATCCATTGCTTGTTCTTGCGCATATTATCCAATGCAACGATGATTAAATCTTGCATCAATCCGTGGTTCGCATATTCTGGATAAGTTCCAACTCCAGTCACACCTCCCATTTTATAACGTGCACCGTGAATATTGACTTCACAAGGATAGATAGCGATTTGAGAGATTAGTTTGTTTTCATGGAACCACCCGAACACTTTCGATACTTCTAAAATCGGTCTTTTGGAACGGATAAAAGCTCGTTTGTTCTCAAACCCGCTTTCCTCGATATCTGCTTCAGTCACTTGGAACACATAGGAAAGTAATTCGTTGAACTGATCGATATGTTCTTGAGTGACTGGTTTTAATTCAAGATTTTCTCTAAAATCTTTTTGATCCATTTTTTCATCTCCATTTATTAGCTTGATAACAGTATAGCAAAATTCTACCAAAAAAACTTCTAAAGCTGACTAATTAAAAAGTCTTTAAATTACTGCTTTTCGTTGGTATAATGGAAAGTGCTGATTATATGAAAAGAGGAGACGCTATGGATATAAAGAAAATGAAAGAACGCCAAGAGCAGATTCGTAATTTTTCGATCATTGCTCATATCGACCATGGAAAATCTACATTGGCCGATCGTATTTTAGAAATGACGCACACTGTGACGTCTCGCGAAATGCAAGATCAGCTGTTAGACTCGATGGATTTGGAACGTGAACGTGGAATCACGATTAAATTAAATGCTGTAGAACTCAATTACACAGCGAAAAACGGAGAAACATATATCTTTCACTTGATCGACACTCCAGGGCACGTCGACTTCACCTATGAAGTCTCTCGAAGCCTTGCTGCCTGTGAAGGCGCCGTTTTAGTGGTCGATGCAGCCCAAGGAATCGAAGCCCAAACATTGGCCAATGTTTATTTAGCGTTAGACAATGATTTGGAGATCCTGCCAGTCATCAATAAAATCGACCTACCTGCAGCAGATCCCGAACGTGTCCGTCAAGAAATCGAAGACGTAATCGGAATCGATGCTAGTGAAGCTGTATTAGCCAGTGCCAAATCAGGGATTGGGATCGAAGATATTCTCGAGCAAATCGTGGAATATGTTCCAGCACCAACTGGAGACTTAGACGCACCGCTAAAAGCTTTGATCTTTGATTCTATTTATGATAGTTACCGCGGTGTTGTTCTAAATGTCCGGATCACGGACGGTATGGTCAAACCAGGAGATAAAATCAAACTGATGAGTAATGGCAAAACATTTGATGTTACAGAGGTTGGGGTCTTCTCGCCAAAAGCAGTTGCTAGAGACTTTTTGATGGTCGGTGATGTCGGTTATATCACAGCAAGTATCAAAACTGTCCAAGATACTCGAGTAGGGGATACAGTAACGTTAGCAGACCATCCTGCCGCTGAAGCTTTACCAGGTTACCGAAAAATGAATCCGATGGTTTATTGTGGTCTTTATCCAATTGATACTTCTCGTTACAACGATTTGCGGGAAGCTTTAGAAAAACTGCAATTGAATGATGCTGCTTTGCAATTCGAACCAGAAACCTCTCAAGCATTAGGATTTGGGTTCCGCTGCGGATTCTTAGGACTTCTTCATATGGATGTCGTCCAAGAACGTTTGGAACGAGAATTCAATCTAGAATTGATCACGACTGCACCATCCGTTATTTACCATGTTAATAAAACAGATGGTACGACTGCTACAGTTGATAACCCGGCAGATTTTCCTGAACCTGTAACGATCCAAGATGTAGAAGAACCATTTGTCAAAGCACAGATTATGGTGCCCAATGATTTTGTCGGTGCAGTCATGGAACTTTCTCAACGAAAACGTGGAGAATTCATTACGATGGATTACTTAGACGATTACCGAGTAAATGTCGTCTATAATATTCCGCTTTCTGAAATCGTCTTTGACTTTTTTGACAAATTGAAATCAAGCACAAAAGGCTATGCCTCATTGGATTATGAAATGTCTGGTTATCAAAAAAGCAAGTTAGTGAAGATGGACATCTTACTGAATGGAGAAAAAGTCGATGCATTAAGCTTTATCGTTCACCGAGACTTTGCCTATGAACGTGGAAAAGCAATCGTTGAAAAACTGAAAAAACTAATCCCACGCCAACAATTTGAGGTGCCAATCCAAGCAGCTATTGGACAAAAAATCGTTGCCCGTTCAGACATCAAGGCCTTGCGTAAAAACGTCTTGGCTAAATGTTATGGTGGAGATGTTTCTCGTAAACGTAAACTCTTAGAGAAACAAAAAGAAGGGAAGAAGCGGATGAAACAAATCGGCTCCGTCGAAGTTCCGCAAGAAGCCTTCATGGCCGTTCTGAAAATGGATGAGGATGAACCGAAGAAGTAGCAAGGGTTTTTCTCTATTCATTAAAACCCTTGCGCTGACTTTTCCCACATTTTTCCCACGTTAAAATGGGAGATGATTAAAAGACATTATCACGTAACATCTTTTCAAAGATGTCGATAGTGTCTTTTTTCATTTTTTTAGTTACATGTGCGTAAGTATCCATAGTAGTAGCTAATCTAGAATGCCCTAATCTTGCTTGTATTTCTTTAGGTTTTGCTCCTTGTTCTAAAAGCATGGTAGCATGTGTATGGCGAAATGAGTGGAAATTAAAATTCACTTTTGTTTGTTTGCGTAATTTTGCAGTATACCACTTGATTGAATTGGGAGTAACTGGTTGACCATTTTCTTTTACACACACAAAGTCCGAATCTATATATTTACTTCCATAAAATAATTTATTTTCTTTTTGTCTCTTTTTCATCATTTTTAATATTTTTAATAGAGTATCTCCCAGAAGAATGGTCCTATACGAAGCTTTTGTTTTTGGTGTTCCAAGAGTAAAGTCTTTTCCATCTTGGATCATAATTCTTTCCACTCTTAATGTTTCATCTTCGAAATCTATATCTTTCCACATTAGACCACATACTTCTGCACGCCGTAAACCAGTTTGAAAACTAATCATCATGGGTAAATAGTAAGGATCACTAGGGGAAATTGCGGAAGAGAGTAGTTTAAAATCTTCCATTGAAATAATTTTCAAGTCTCCTTTATCTTTCCATTCTTTTAAGTCATATTTAGGGATTTTGATATATCGTGTAGGATCCTGATGTAAATAACCATAGGGATATATAGCCATTTGAAATCCCTTATTTAAAACACCTTTTATAATTGACAAAGTTTGTTTTGAAAATCCTTTGTTAAATTCTTCGTTAAGCAATTCTTGAAGCTTACCAGGTTTCACAGATTTCAACTTATAATTACCTATATATGGATAAATATGATTGTCTAAAATCCCTCGATAATTCTTTTGAGTATTTTTTTTAAGGTTTATTTTTACGTAGTTATTGAACCAATATTCGTAATAATCAATAACAGATATGTCAGAGAGGGATAGCACGTCTCCTGTGGTTTGATATTCTTTAATGGCGTCTCTTAATGCGTTCTGAGCTTCTTCTTTAGTTTTACCTCCAAAGCGTTCTATTTGTTTCCGTTCGCCATTTATATAAGCTAAATCCATTCTGTAATACCAACTATTTCCACGTTTTCTTACTGAGCCATTCATACTTATTTTCCTTTCGTATTTGTAATAAAGAAATATGACAAACTGTTTAAACTATATCAGTCAATGTGAGTTAAATTTGTTTACTTTCTTATATCTTCACTAATAATAAGAACTTATGTTCTGTCTTGTTTAAAAAGAAAAGCCCGAAGGCAAGTCTTTTTTATTGAATAATTTCACAAGCTTGTAAAGTTAAGTATTGTCCGTCTGTAATCTGGATAAACTTATTGTTAGTAAAGGTATCATTCGAAACAATATCTTCCCCGTTAGCATCTGTTGATATTTTTACGTAAGCATCATTTGAATCAGCTTTTAATTCATATTCACCAGCTTTGATATCAAAGCCCACTTTATAAGTTCCTTGTTTATAATCTCCAGTGTAAGGGGAAACTTCCGAGATAGGTGTAGCAACAATATCTTGTAAAGTTAAGTATTGTCCATCTTGAACAGATAAGTAACCAAATGTGTTGAAAGTTCCATTTGTAATGATTTCTTCCCCGTTTGGGTCTGAACTTATTTTGTAATAAGCGATACTACCATCACTAGTTAGTTTATATTCACCAGCAGGCATTTTTTCACCAATTTTATAATTGCCAGTTTTAAATTCTGTGTGTTTTTCTTCGTTTGAAGAAACAGTTGATGTATCTTCTGAAGATAATTCAGTTGAAGAATCAGTAGTGTTTCCTGAATTTTCTTTAGAATTAATTTCGCTAGAAGCTTTTGCCACTAAGCTATCATAATAAGAATTAAAAGTTGAATCATCCGTATATTCTGTTTCTTTTAGTTCTTTTGCTTGATTGGAAGCAGCTACTTGAGTTGTAATAATCATTAGTACAAAAGAAGCTAATGATATACCTAATGTAATAAGGCTTTTTTTCTTTGGTTTTTTTTTCAAAAAACTAGTTATTAACCATACCAAACCAACAATGAAACTAATAAAAAATACTACGAATAAAATTAATACAAAATTCTCCATATTTCCTCCACAACAATAAAAATATATTTACTCCCATTTAATGGCAGGTAGTAGTAGTCGCCAAAATTTAAAAATTAATTTTTTCCAAAGCAAATAATTTCATTTCTTTTTCTACTTTACCAAACAGATATTTAGGCAAGTCAAAGTACTCTAATATGAGATCGGCACGAAAGTAATCTGCGTAAGGAAATAGTTCTGCGTAGTAATTCACAAGCAAATATACAGCACCTTTATCTGCTTCATTTTCTATTTTTCCTTTAGCAAATCTGTTTCTATTGTAATAGGCTTGTATACCATCGTGAAAAATGACATGAGTAAGTTCATGTGCACACAAAAACAGAGAAAAAGGCTGCTCCCGAAAATAGCTCTTGATAAAAGCTACCTCTAATTCTGAAACAGCTAATCCCATTTGATTTTCAGGAAGTTTATCCGTAAAAACTATGTCAACATTTTTATACTCAGCAATAGCAAAAGGATTATATGTTCCTATTTTTTTAGCTATTTCATGTAACTCGTCTACAGCCCATACCATAATTTAACCTTCTTTGTTCTTTTCTTTTTGTTTTTTTGACCAAAAATATCCTGCGATTAAATCATCTATTACTTCTCTGTCTTTTTCAGTTGCCAAATCGTCACCATATGACATGCCGGAATTAGACTTAAGAATCTTATCTAACTGTATGACATCTTCTTTTTTTGCCCAGTCGGGCGTTTTATTTCTACCTAATAAATAATCAGTAGTGACACCGAAAAAATCCGCAAGAGCTGTTAGTGTTTCTCTATCCGGACTTCTTTCTCCACGTTCATAACCAGAAATAGAAACTTTAGAGACATGGACAATATTTCCTAATTCTTGCTGCGTTAGTTTTTTACTTTTTCTAAGTTCTTTTAATCTAGTACCAAAGTCCATATTAACACCTCATTTCTAAATATGATTTTATCGTTAACTACCTGTTAACTCAAGCATTAAAAAAAAGTTAGCTAAATAGTAATTTTGCTGTTGACAATTAACTAACAGTTAACTTATAATAAAGTTAACCTGAGGTTAACAAATATAAGGAGGAAAACAAATGGTTTTAAAAAAGTTAGAAAAAATCCGAAAAGAAAGCGGAAAAACTTTTCAAGATGTAGCGGATCAAGCTGGATTAACTAAAGAATTCTACTGGATGATAGAGAAAGGAAAGAGAAAACTTTCTTACGAGAATGCAGTAAGAATCGCTTTAGTATTTGGTAAAGAACCAGATGACATTTTTTTAGAGTCTGAGTTAACTAAAACGGAACAAAAACGTGTGGTTGAGGTAATTAAATGAAAAACGATAAAGATTTTCTTGAAGGTAAATTTTGTACGATTGTTTTGCCAATATTACTTTCTATTATTGTTTCAATTGTTTACCAATTATTAGTTAACTAAAAAAGGAGTGCTTTTCATGTCACGACAAGAAAAAATAAACATCGTACTTGATGCAAGACCTAGACTTGTTCACATCATCAAGTGTGCTACAGATGATCAACTTGATCGTTTAGTTGAAGAAGTTCAAAAAGAGCTTGAACGTGAATTAGACGAAGCAGCTTTCGTTTGATTCTTTAAATTAATAGTATAAAAAAATCGCTCGTATTGATATACGGGCGAATAAGAAATTGAGGTGTTTAAACTGTTAAGACAATCAGCTGTCATTCGAGAATCATTAATTAAGGTGATAAATAAGAGTGGCAAAACGAAGAAAGAAATAGCAAAGCAAGTTAATGTATCTCAACAGTCATTGAGTGACTGGACAACACCACATAAGACTAAGCCTGTAACATTAGAAAATGCTCAAGTTTTAACGGATCATTTCAGAGATTCTGATTTTACTATGCAAGTGATTCATGAGTTTTTTGGGCTATTCAAATCTATTGATAGTGAAGTCTATAGAAAAGACCCTTCTTCGCTAGACAAGCTTCAAAGAATTGAATCCGATGAGCGAAAGCAGAAGAAACAAGAAGTCGAAAAAATTCTTCTCAAAAACGTTGAGTATTTAACCGTTGATGATCGGCAACAAATAATCTCATACGCTTATGAGTATTTAGACGAAATTATGGTTGAAGTAACACTTATCAGTGGTCTATGTGAAATGCTGGGAATCGATATTCGGAAGCTAAGTGAAGAGAGATTATCATATTGGATTAATCAAGGATACATGAAAGGATGATTATCTGTGAATCAAACAACAAACATACCAAAAGAAAGTTTCTCTGTTAAGGAAACCGCTAAAATTATGAATACTAGTGAACACGTAATAAGAAACCTTATTAAAACGGGAGAATTAAGGGCAATAAAATTTGGAACCCTTTCGATTCCTCTTTTTGAAATTAGAAGATTTATGAAATCTGCTATCAGTAGCCAAAAGGACTATAGAGAATTTTCTGATCCGGAAATGTTAAAAAAGAATAGAATATACAAAATTAATTGAGGTGGGGTAAATGAAGACTGTATACAAAATGACTGTAAAAGGTGCTTTGCTAATGAGTTTAGTAGCAATTGTATTGGCAAGTATTAATCCAGCATATGCGCTGATTTATTGGGGAACTTTAGTAGTAGTTACTGCTGTAAGAGAAAGTTTCAAAATGCCAACACAAAAAAGACCGACCAGCGATGGCCGTCGCTAATCGGCAAATTTAAAAAAATCATAACTAAGGAGATTTTACCACATGAATAAAAAAATTGAAAATCTGATTGCTGAATTAAAAGAAGAATTGAAAAAAGAAGATGTTGGACACGCTATTTCCACGTTTGATATGAATACAGGGAAAGGAATTTCTTCGATTGGCGGAGCAATTTCTGAATCAGGAATTGCTTTACTCAATAGCTTGACTTCTTGGACTGAATCTATGGAAAAGGCAGAATGTCCATGCGAAGTTTGTCATTATTTAAGGGATATTTTCGGTATTGAACAACCAAAACATCAGCACGTAGAAATGACCTTTGAAGAATTAATGCGTTTCATGAACGGAGGTAATCGGCATGAATGATTTTGGACAAGCACTGGATCATCAATTGAAAACTTTGCCTGACGAAGAAGAACCAAAGGCATTCGACTGGCGAGGTAAACCTCTGTATCCAGGGGAAACAGTTTATTCAATTGAAAATGAGTATGTTCGTGAAGATGATTTAAAAGCGTTCATTGAAAATAGTGTGGGAAAGCCGGTGATGATATGACTGAAAGTGAAAATCTATCCTTTAATGAAAAAATAATCTCCATTCAAAATGATTTGAAGGCTCCGAAAAGCCAGTATAGCAAATATGGCAATTATAACTATAGAAGTTGTGAAGACATTCTAAAAGCCGTGAAACCATTAAACAAAAAGATGGGATTGCTTTTAACCTTAACAGATGAGCCAGTAATGATTGGTGACCGCTTTTATATAAAGGCGACTGCTCTATTAACTGATGGTAATGAGAGTAAAAGTATTGTCGGATATGCGAGAGAAGCTGAATCAAAGACAAAAATGGATGATAGTCAAGTGACCGGTTCTGCTTCGTCTTATGCCCGTAAATATGCGCTAAACGGATTGTACTTGATTGATGATACAAAAGATTCTGATGCATTACCACCAACGGATCAATCATCAGAAGAAGAAAATCTCAATGAGGTATTTATAGAAACATTCAATAAATACGTTCAGGATATTTCTAATATAACCAAAGCATCAAAAGAAGTGATTGCTGCCAATGTATTGGGCAAGCATGGTTATGAACGCATAGAACAAGTGACCGAAGAATTTTATTCGGAATTAATTGGTTATCTAAAAATTCTATTCAAAAAAGCAGAAGGTAAATACAACAGACAACCCAAAGAACAGCCCCAAAAATCATCGTGGGAGGACTTTTAAATGACAAACGAACTTTCAACAGAATTATTGTTTGACGTAGAGTACACACCAAGCATCATCAATATTACTAATGAGGATCAACTAGCCTTGCTCATCAATGCAACAGTTCAAAAATATGACAATTTAATTTTTAAAGAGTCGGATATTGCAGATGCTAAAAAAGCTCGAAAAGAATTGAAGAGAATTTTTACTTTGATTGATGATAAACGAAAAGAAGTGAAAAAGGATTTTAACGAACCATTGAAATCTTTTGAAGAAAAAATAAAAGAGTACAGTACTGAAATACAAATGGTTTCGAATAAAATTGATTCTCAAATCAAAGAATTTGAAGAAAAAACTAAGGAAGATCGAAAAGTAATTGTGTTAGCTGAACTAACCGAACAAGCTACCAATTATGGATTAGAAGTTTCAGAAATAGAGTTGAAGTCTTCATGGCTTAACTCTTCAAACTTTACTGCTAAAAATAAACTTACTAAAAAGATTGAAAAAGAGATTCTAGCTGAATGTATTGAGATAAAACAAAGAAAAGACACAAGAGAACAGAATAAAAAACTAGTTGAAAGTTACGCAAAGGCAAACAAGCTAGAACCACATTCTTGGGTCATGTTGATTGATGAAGGCTTAACGGCTGCTAATATCTTTCCAAAGATAGATGCAGCAGCTAAGGAAGTTTTAGAGCAAGAACAAAGGGAACTAGAAAAAGCAGAAGCAGAAATCAAGCAAGCTTTACCAAATAAAACGGCTGTAGAAGTACACAAAGAACTACATGCAGAAGAAAGCGAAGATGAACCGACTTACTCATTTACTTTAAATATCACAGGAACGGCAAAACAAATTTCCATTATCAAAAAGACAATCGAAGATTTAGGCGTGAAGTATCAGGTGGAGATGGATGAATGAGATTCCTAGCTAAAGTATTTGAAGTGAAAAATAATTGGTTTCGAATACAGTCTAGTAAGCCAATCAATCGTGAGTTTTTAAATTTATTAGCGGATGGACAAGAACTTTATGTAGAAGTAAAGGTCCATGACAATCGAAAGATTACATCAAAGCAAAATGCTCTTTCTCATTCATTGATTCGGGATATTGCGAGATATAGCAACGACTACCCTGAAAGAACAGAGCTATTGATGAAATATTACTACAAAGGAAGAACAGGAGAAGTGTTTTCCCATCGGTTAGCTACTCGTCATGAGGCTAACCAATGGATTCATTTCTTAATTGATTTTGTCCTAGAAGCAAATATCGAGCTTCCTGGAGATTACATTTATCTTCTAGAAGATGATTATTGGTTTTATTCCTCTTTGAAACATCGAAAATGTTGTCTTTGTGGCGAACATGCAGACATTGCTCACTTTCAATCAGTGGGAGCAGGAAAAAATAGAAAGAGAACCGATCATCGTTTATTGCTGCTCATGGCACTATGTCGTAAACATCACCAACTACAGCATCAGCAAGGTATAAATTATTTCGTTAAAGCGAATCAGATTATTCCGGTTCGATTAGAGGAAGAAGATATTTTAAAACTGAAGCTTACTTCTAAGAAAGTTTTAGATGAATTTAAAGAGCAGGAAGTATTACAAGGATATTTTGAATTAGAAACTGCATAAGTACTAGGAGGTAATGACTTGGCAAGACCTACAAAGGATGGTCTTGATTATTTTCCACTTGATGTTGATATTTTCGAAGATGAAAAAATAGAGGCTATTGCTGGGGAATTTGGCATAAAAGGTGAGCTTGCGGTTATCAAACTGCTATGTGCGGTATATAAAAAAGGATACTTCATTGTGTGGAATGATTTAACCAAAGCGACCCTTTTAAAACGCCTGCCTGGAGTAAGTAAGGAATTATTAGATCAGATTGTAGCCCGCTTGGTTGCGTGGGAATTCTTTAACGAAGACCTGTTCAATTCGGCTAAGGTGCTGACATCTGAAAACATCCAAGCCGTGTACTTCGAAGCAACAAAAAGACGAAAATCACCAAAACCAACCCAATACGTAATTAATGTAAACATTAACTCTTCTTCTAATGGAGATAATGTAAACATTAATCCACAAAGTAAAGTAAAGGAAAGTAAAGAAAATAAAAGTAAAGAAAATACTACTGAATCAGAACAGTATTCGCTCCAAATATATTCTTATCTCGAAAAAAATGGGTTCGGTAGTCCGTATGGAAATACTATGGGAGACAATATCAATTTTTGGTTAAAAGACCTAGAAGAAGCAGGATTGACCATTGAACAAGCAGATGCTTGGATGATCCATGGTGTAAATACAGCAATCGAAAATAATAATCGCAGATGGAAATATTTAGAAGGTATTCTCAAGAATCGTTTCAACAAACGTCTATTTAGTAAGGCTGCTATTGAAGGTGAAGAGGAAAAACGGAAAAATCAGCAGGCAAAATCTTCAAATTCAAAATATCAAAATAATGTGCGACGTGAAAAGTTACCTGACTGGGTAGATAAACAGCAAGAAGAAAATGCACTAGACCCTAATAAAAAAGCTGAAATTGACCGACGTTTTGAAGAATATTTGAAACGGAAAAAAGAGTCGACATCGGCACAGGGGAATAGCACATCTAATTATATATGAAGGATGATTGTATGAACGTAACCAAAGAAGAGAAAATTAGAGCAAGAAAGCAACTTATTGTATTAATGGCAGGTCGTTCTGTCAATGACTTAACAGAAGAAGAGCTTAAAACTGTTCAATCAATTAGCAAAAAAATTAGTTCTGATTTAATGGGAACATCAAGACCGTTGCCAAAGATGGAATTAAGTGAACTGACCTATGAAAAATATAAACACTTAATTGATCTCGGTTATTTATCTAGAGACATACAAAAAGCGGTAGGAGTTTCTTCTGGCAGATTTTTAAACTGGAAATACCAAAATTTCCCTGAACATGCAGTTAAAAAAATGCGGAAGAAACGCAGAACAAAAAAGTAGGTGGGACAGTTGAATAAAAAAGATGTCCCACCTAAGAAGAAACGCCCAAGGTATTCGCTTGATGATGGAACAATAGAGAAGCTCGACTGGCTTTATGAACAAGATAAGAAAGTCATGAATAAGCGTATCTATCCTTCTGATACATTAACGAAAATCATTAATGATGCATATGAAGTAAGAAAGGCTTTTGGAAATTAATATCAGGAAGGTTGAGGAAAAATGAATAAAAAAGAACGCAAAAGTTTCGATAGAGTTAAAGGTATGCGCTCGCCGTTGCCTAAAAATTGGCGACAAGGAGCAAGCCCAAAATCAACCAATAGATGTCACGGTTGGGTTGCTGAAATGGATAGAGGCTACACGGATGGTAGTTTTGCCGTTTTAGTTCGGACTGTTGAGACAAAAGAATATGGTCCAGTACTTCATGCGGCTATTCGTAACATTGAAAACACGGATATTCCTTGGCGAGAAAAACAAAGAATCAAAAATGAATTATTTGGAGAAGAACGTGAAGCTATAGAGTTTTTTCCAAAAATGAGTGAATTAGTGGATGAAGCCAATATGTATCATCTCTGGGTATTTCCGCCCAAAATTCAGTTGCCATTTGGGTTGACTGCAAAGTTGGAGGATTAAAGAAATGAAAAAAATCGAAAATTGGTTTGATATTATCAGCGATTTATTAGGATGTACTTTTGTTCTTGCTCTCATTCTTATGCTTGTGGGGGCTTTAATGAAGTTAGCAGTAATCATTTGGCAATCTATTTTTTAGGAGGAAATAAAATGAGAACAGTCATTCAAGGCAAAGAAATCACAGTAACAATTAAATCGGAGCGAGAATTAGACACACAAGAAATAATTGCAGCACATCAATTGGCTACAGGAAATTTTGAAGCTTTATTTATCAAAGAAGATAGCGAAACAACCAACACCAACAAAGAAGCAAAAACGAAATCTGTAGAAAACAATATTCCAAAATGGGTTCAAGCAGAAGTCACATGTCCTGTATGTAGGTATAGAGGCAGAAATATAACCAAATATGGCAATGTATTTACAAAATGTCCTAGTTGTAAAACACCTTTGTATAACAAATATGCAACAGGAATTGCTGGTGAACATGATAAAGCAGGTAACTATTACTATGCTGAGGAGGTCTTACGTCCTAAAAACGGAGGATTGACTGATGAGGAACAAGAACTATTAAAATCAATGAGCCAAGTAGTGACTAGTGAAAACGATGGATAAAATCAATGAGTTAATAAGCAAATATGATTTTCCTTTGTCAGTTCTAAGCGATGTCAATCATCGCTTGGAATGTTGCAAAGAAGAAGCATATGTGGCTCAGCAAGTAAGATATTTAGAAAACTTAGTGAAGTTCGGAAAAGTAAATTTGAAGGTGGAAAAAAATAATGGTTGAAATGACAATTTTTTGGAGCGTGATGGGCGCAGTATTAGCAATCTTTGGTTTTTATTTAATCAATCATACAAACAAGCGAGGAAAAGACTGCACAGTATTAGGAATCACTTTATTAACCGTTGGAATTTTGATTGCAGTTGGAGCAGAACTGAACCTTTATGTAAATGGTACACAAGAAGATTTGGTGAAGTTTATGTTTTGGATGAATGGTTAGGAGGACAGCGATGAATAAACAGGAAGCCATCAAGGATTTAGAAAGTCTTAAAATGATAGGAAATGATGCAAGAGCTGCTTGCTATAACGAGGGTATAAATGCAGGTATTACGATAATAAAACAACTAGACGAACCGCAAAAGCCAGTGGTGCCACAATCCATAGCGGTATTAATAGAAAAATACAAAGAAGATGATGTACAGCTAACTGATATTCTTGTTTGCTTTAAGGATTGGTTAGAATCAGAAGAAGGTGACTACAGCGATGAGATTAGTTGGGTAGTTGCAAATCCAGAGCCGTTCATGCGTGCTTGGCTAATTGGCTACGAGGTCGAGAAAGAGCCGTTGTATTACGTAGTATTTGATATTTTGAAGGAACAGAAATTTTTAGTGAAAAACATTAAAACAAAATTGTTCTATTTATCAAATAACGAAAATGTTATAGGTAACTACGAGCAAGTAAGTTTTACCGAACAAGAAATCAAAGCAATAGATGAGAGATTCTGGCCGTTTGCTGTGCCAGTGGAAGAGGAGGCAGAAGGATGAAGACAGAACTCACTATGCAAGCAGAAAAATGCTTGTGGCATGAAACAAATCGCATGGGAGTATTTGGTTGTTTTGAAGTAACAATTGGATGGTCTGGTAATGAAAGAGTAGATTATATTACTTATTCAACAGACAATACAATCCGATGCTATGAAATTAAAGTAAGCATGGCTGATTTGAAAAGCAAAGCGAAACAAACGTTTATAGGCGATTACAATTATTTAGTCATTACTCAAGATTTATGGGAGAAGATGCAGCAAGACGATAAATTGATGTGGAAATATTATTCCCAAGGGATATATGTTTTTAGTGAAAAATATCTTGGCATGACAAGTGTTAAGAAAGCGAAGAAACAAAATGTTTCGCTAGGTACACGATCAACTGTATTAGAAAGCATGGTTCGTTCCATGAATCGAGAAATGCATAAATTCTATAAAATTAAACCTTTTTGGGAAATAAAGGAAGTAGAACAGGAAGAGGTGGTAGAAGGATGAAATATAAATGCTTAGAAACATTCAGTTTACCTAAATACGATGATGAAGTTGAAACAGAGCGAGAACTTATCGTGCCGGCAGGTAGTATTTGGGAGAGCGAGAAACCTGTCAGAGAAATGGATCAGGAAGTAGTGATTACTCATAAAAATGGCTGGTGGTTAGAAATTTCAAGGGAACTATTCAATTTAATGTTTGAGGTGGCAGAAGGATGAAATATAGAAAGAAACCAGTAGTTATTGAAGCAGTACAATTTGATCGATCAAAAGCGGAAAAGGATGTTGCAAAGTACTATCCGATGGTTACAGATATGGCTAGATTAACTACAGCGAAAGGAACCGAAGAACGTGAAGGCAGATTTTTCATTTCTACTTTAGAAGGCAATATGACTGTTATAGATGGAGACTATATTATTCAAGGTGTGGAAGGCGAATTTTATCCATGTAAGCCAGATATTTTTGAAAAAACATATGAGGCGGTGGAAGAATGAGCAAGTCGTTGAAATGGTTAGAAGCAGAATCAGACAGATTAGAAAAAGAGTGTAACGAGAATAACGACCCTCACAAAACGGTAAATCATAGCTTTTTAGAAGGATTCAATTATGCGCTATTAAATGCCCAAGCCCTTGAAGAAATACAGCTAGACGACAACCAGAAAATCGTGTTGGAGTGGTTGAAGAGTAATGACTACTCTTTAAAACTTCCGATACTAGCAATTAATCAATTAGATAGAATGACAGATTTAAAGGTTAGAAAAGCTCACTGGCAACTTGACAGAAAACAAGAAAATGAAGTCCTAGCAGCATTTGCACAGTGGGGATTAGAATAGGAGGAAGCGGAATGATCCACGAACTAAAAATACTACCAGAATATTTTGAAGCAGTCACAAGCGGACGCAAACAATTCGAGATCCGCAGGAATGATCGTAATTTTAAAGTTGGTAGTCAGTTAATTTTGAGAGAGTGGACTGGCGAAAAATATACAGGCAACTCATACAAAGCAGAAATCACTTATATTACTGATTACGCTCAGCAAGATGGATATGTAGTGCTAGGAATTAGAGGGATGGAGGAAATGGAATGAAATACAAATGCTTAGAAACATTCAGTTTACCTGAATGCGATGATGGAGTTGAAACAGAGCGAGAGGTTGATATTCTGAAAGGGAGTATCTGGGAAAGTGAAGAAGATATCGAAGACAATGACACAGAAGTAGAACTTACTCACGAAAGCGGAGCTTGGTTAGACATTTCAAGAGAACTGTTTGATTTGATGTTTGAGGAAACGGTATGAAGAAAATGGAATCTAGGTTAGAAAAAAGCAAGAAAATGGAGGCTGATACTCTGAATTATCTTGCTAATAAGAATGATAAAAAAATTACTTTGCAAGAAATTGAGATGAATAGCTCGCCAGAGTATTTTATGTGTTTTTTAGGATGTATAAAAAACTTCAAAAAAATTAATAGAACCTATGTTCGAGAAGGCGGAAAACTCATAACAATATTTAGTAAATAAAAAAGCCGGATTCCTCCGACTATGAATAATATTTCTGACACAAGTATTATATCATAATTGGGGGAATCAGAGGATGGTACTTTTCGATGTAAAGAAATATGAGACACCAAGCGCAAAAGATGTTGATATGGACCGCACAAAACATAATGTTGGTGTTTTCCTTTCAGCATATCTATCAGCAAGATGTAG
>NZ_JAWDJH010000010.1:0-8401 GCF_032465635.1 Enterococcus sp. 2STP | reverse complement strand
TTATTCTTTTATACTTATAATGAACGTATGATGAACTTACAAAATTGTTTGTTTTCTGTCATCTTAAAAAGTGGCGCAGACAGTTGCTTTTCTAGTAAAGTATAGATATCAAAGAACCTCTAAGGAGTTGATGAATAATGAATATTGCTGCCTCTCGAAAACTGATAAATTTCATTTCCATTATCGGATTAGGTCTATCAATCGCGCTGACGATTTATTTTATTAATTTAGGTGTTTTCAAAGATTTGAATGCTTTAAGAGGATTAGTAGGTGATTCGATCATTCTAGGTCCGGTCATTTTTATCTTCATCCAAATCTTGCAAGTGGTTATTCCAATTATTCCTGGAGGAATCAGCACTGCAGCGGGTGTCCTGATATTTGGTCCTTATGCTGGCTTTATTTACAACTATGTTGGAATCTGTATTGGTTCGATTATTATCTTTCTTCTAGGACGACGTTACGGAAAACCATTCATTCTTTCCATGATCAGCGATAAGACCTATAACAAATATATTGGCTGGTTAGACAATCAAAACCGCTTTGAAAAGCTGTTTGCTCTAGCTATTTTTCTTCCGGTTGCTCCGGATGATGCGTTATGTTTGATGGCTGGATTGACAAACATTTCAGTGAAACGATATACACTGATTATTTTGATTGCTAAACCACTATCGATTTTCTTATACAGTATGGCTTTGATTTATGGAGGACAATATCTAAGTGGTCTGCTTGGTTAATATTTATTTTGCAAAATCAGTTATTGATTGATTACCAATGTTAATTCTGGGAAAGGGTCTGCAAGATACATTGCGCCCTTTCCTTTTTCATTGGATTTGCGCTACAATGTGAAAGTAGGTGATAGGATGAATTATTTGAAACGTAGCTTAGGCAACACGTGGGATTTTTTGAAAGGAACACAAGCTTATTTCCGTGATGTCTTGCTGATGCATGGCTTTATTTTATTTATTTGTTTACCCTTATTGAGCAGTACGACTCGTTTTATTTTGCACCGAGGAGCAATTGACTATTTGTCTTATGACAATATTCCTTTGATTTTCTCTCAGCATCCTGGAGTTCTTCTGTCGTTAATCGCCGTTTTACTGACGATTTTACTATTGGTTTATTTCGAATTTGCATTTCTTCTGATGAGCGTCTTTTTTATTAAAAAGAAAGAACCGGTTTCTTTAAAGCAGCTCTTGCACTTGACGATACTTCAACTGAAAAAAGTGAGACCTATTACTTTTTTGTTTTTTCTTGCTTATTTTTTATTGATTCTACCGATCAGCGGGTTAAGTTTCAATTCTGATTTACTGTCAAAAATAAAAATTCCTGCTTTTATCATGGATTTTATTTTTGCTAACCGCTGGATCGTCGTCAGTTCCTTTTTACTCGTTTACATTTTTCTTGGCTATATTGGGATTCGTTTGATTTTCGCTTTACCTGAAATGATTTTACGAGATCGACCTTTTCGAGCATCCATTCGAGAAAGCTGGTTGCTGACCAAATCACGTCTTTTTGCCATCATGGGGCAATTTATTGTGATTGGCGGTACGATTTTACTTCTTTCTTCTTTGGGATATATCGTTGTTATTTTGGCACAAAGTGTTGTTGAAGAATTTTTCCCGAATTACGCATTGATCAGCGCTGTATTTGCGATGACGCTTTTACAAGGAATTTTATTATTCAATATCGTGATGTCTACTGTAGGAATTTTTTATATCATCGTTGATTTCATGGATGACGAAGGTTTCTTACCAGAGATTCCCAAGTGGTTTACGCCTCAAACACCCAACGTGCGTTTGTCTGCGCTGAAAAACACTGGTTTGACCCTTTTTGCAGTTTTTTTCGGTATTGGCGTTTGTCTTTACAATATGGATTATCTGACTTCGGCAGTTCAGACAAAACCAGTGACTGTATCTCACAGAGGTGTAAGTACGCAAAATGGGGCGCAAAATACTTTAGAAGCACTTGAAAAAACAAGCAGAGACTATCATCCTGATTATATAGAGATGGATGTGCAGGAAACAAAAGATGGCCGTTTCGTAGTGATGCATGATGCAAATCTTCGTCACTTAACAGGGGTAAATCGAACACCACAGGATTTGACATTGAAAGAATTGACAAATCTTACGGTTACTGAAAATGGGTTCCAAGCCCCTGTGTGTTCTTTTGATTCTTATTTAGAAAAAGCGCAGGAATTGAACCAAAAATTACTTATTGAGATCAAGACCTCTAAAAAAGATTCGGATGACCTGGTCGAACGATTTGTTCAGAAATACCGCAAAGCGATCTTAGAGAATCATCATATTTTGCAAAGTTTGACGTATCAAACTGTTTCTGATTTAAAAGAAGCAGAACCAAACTTCTATGTGGGCTATATCTTGCCTTTCAATATCATTGGACCACCCGTAACGCCTGCTGATTTTTTGACAATGGAGTATAGTACGATCAATCGTAACTTCATTAATTCTGCCCATCAAGATGGAAAAAAAGTATATGTATGGACAATCAACGATTCAGATGCTATGAGTCGCATGATGTTTTATGGTGTGGATGGTATCATAACCGATGAGATGGGACTACTAAATGAAAGTGTGAAACAAACAGATGAAGAAATCACTTATTCAGACAAGCTACTAAATTTTGTTTTGGGTGTTGGCTAATCAAAAATAGTTGATGAAATAAGCCTTTATACAACAAAAAACGCATAACCTGTTACCGCAGGTATATGCGTTTTTTGTTTGACATTCATAACGTGTCCTTAACTTTCTCTTGATTCCTTCATCGCACGAACAATAGATAAAATAGCAGGAATTGCAGAGATCACTGCAAGAATAATTCCCATTTTCCCTGAACTTTTTCTTTTTGGCATATCTTCTCGCTCCCTTCTGTCTTTATTTATATTATAAGGGAGTTCTTGCGAATTCTCAAAAATACTGTTTAAGAAACCAATTCAGCAGGTGCACTAATATCACAGAATTTTACGAGCATGCGGTACTTGCTTTCATGGATGATTGGATGGTCTCGTTGGTCATAACTTTCAACATACACGACAGCCGTGTTGTTATATGTACGTTCAATACAGCCGATTAGTTCGTGAGATACGCCGATCGGTTTGCATATATAAGTTCTTCCTACTTCTGCTTTTACCATTTCATTCCCTCTTTTCTTTGTTTTTCTTTATTTTATAATAACAAATCTCTCTCCACTTGAAAACGTTTTATTTTATTTTTTTATTTTTATTTGATTTATTTTTTACTTTTTAGATAACTATTTTCTTATCATAATTCTAGATGTTGTGACAAAAACGTTTGTTTATATTCCTATGTTGTTCGTGTGTTCTTTTCATTATCCTGCTAAATTATTTACAGGGGGTGAGCATATGATCTATATCCAAGCAATAGTCTTTGTAACGTTGATGGTTGGACTACTTATTGGCTTGAAAGAAAACAGCTAATTGATTTAAGAAAAAGTAAACAAGAAAAGTGATAAATGCTTTTTAATTGCATGAAAAAACGGACGATGCTAAACTTGTTATAGGTTCGAAAGTTTAAAGGAAACTTTCAAGAACTGAATTACATTACAAAGGAGATGAATTTTATGACGTTTACAAAAACAAATATGCAATACCGCGTAGCCTTTGATACAACTTCTAACCGTTTTATGGCGATTGATGCCCAAAACGAAAATAACGTTGCGTTTGGTATTACAATTGAACAAGCAGTCCGAGCATTAAATGAATCTAGATAAGGAGTGACCCATTCCAAATGGCGACTGATGAGATCTCGGAAAATCAATAAAAGACGTTTGTAACGGTGATCCGCGACAGACGTCTTTTTGTATTCATTACATATATTTGGAAATTGTATCTCTTTATCTCTAGACCTAAACAAAAACACAAGTTCTAATATCAACCATCTCGTTTTTTATGACAATTTTGTTAGCTGTTTCGATGATAATATTCCGTTATTATCTGTATAATATTTAATATAATAAAAATAAAAAAGGAGATCTTTCATGAAAAAAATTTTAGGGTTGATCGTTATCATATTGATTGCTTTTATAGGATGGAAAGGCTGGGACTACTATCAGTCTACTTATGTAGGAAAAGATTATTATGCAGTAATCAAAGCACCGATGCCTGCAGAAACTGATATTAAAGCAGATAATGGAGAAGTAATTGGAAAAGGGTTTAAATATAACGTAGATGCGTACGCTGAAAACGGTGAAAAAAGACAATTGGATTTTGATGTCATTACTTCTGGCGACTCTGCTAATGGTTCTGCCTATCCCGAAGGAACAATCTTGCAGTTGAAAGCAAGCGAAAAGCGAATTATAGAGAAAAAAGTAATCACTAGCGATAAAGTACCTTCATCTATAAAAGACAAATTAGGGCTATCTTAAGACTAAGAAAATATCGTAAAAAAGCACTCGATTTGAGTGCTTTTTTGTTTGTCGATTTTAGAAAACAAAAAAATAGAATTGGTCTTCGAAGTCACTTTCCTGTTCTTCCAGCCCTTAACTAAAGAACAAGGCAATGAATCGATTCCCATACAAAACATACTAAGATTAGAGGGGAACATCATTGACGAATGATGTTCCCCTCTATTTTCTATTTTTAGATTATAGTGAAGAGTGAAAGAAAGTTCGAACAAAGTCCCGAGGACTACGAGTCCCTATCAAAAACCCAACTTCTTTACTGTCATTTTAGAATCAGGTTTACGTATGTTGGGGCCATGAGCCCGTGTATAGGAAATTGGAATCGAAATGAAGCAGTAAAGTTCTTTCAACACTTAAAAAGGAGGAATACAAATGCCTTACATTCTTGCATTAGATGTTTCAATGGGACACAGCTACAGTGTCCTATACAAAGACGACACCTGCTTATTTGAAGACGAGATCGAACACACTCAAAGAGGATTTCATGCATTACTCGAAGAGATCCAGCACTTGCCTGAACGTCCATTGATTGTTTTTGAAGCAACGGGGATTTATTCCAGACCAGTCGAAAAGTTCTTTCAAGATCATCACTTTTCTTACTGTTTGTTAAACCCGTTAGAAGCGAAAAAACAGATGGAAGAAAGCACTTTACGCAGTTGGAAAACAGATAAATCGAATGCCCATCGGCTCGCACAGACTCATCTTAAAAATCAACGTCAACCAAAAGAAGTACAAAGCAATTTTTACTTAGAGATGCGCGATTTAGCCCGTTTTTATCAAGAAATTGAGAAGAAAATCACTCGACTGCGCATGGATTTACACAACTGCCTTCAGTTGACTTTTCCAGAGCTTGAACAGTTCTTTTCAAACAGGCTGACCCCTTACGCATTGACATTGATCCGTCTTTTTCCCCATCCAGATTTTGTATTGGCATCTACTCGGACAAAAATAAAAAATAAACTGATCAACGAAACACGGAAAAAAATCTCCGCGAATCGTGCCGAGCAAAAGGCAGATCAAATCATCCACTATGCACAGTGTGCCTATCCAGCTGTTGAAAAAGACAGTATCCACTGTCAAAAAACGATCTATTACGCCGAACTTCTCCAAGATTTACTCGAACAAAAAGAAGCACTGGCGACACAAATGATCAAAAAAGCCGAAGGCTCTCCTTGCTTTTCGTTGTACAAAACATTCCCTGGGATCGGCGCACTCACAGCCGCTTTATTGCTCGGTGAATTAGGAGATATCACACGATTTAAAACCCATAAACAATTGAATGCCTTTGTCGGAATCGACATCCGACGGTATCATTCAGGTAAGTATACTGGCCAAGACCGCATCAATAAGCGTGGTAATCCCAAAGCACGGAAAATTATTTTCTTCACCATTCGAAATATGATTCGCCAGCAACGCGCAGCTCCTAATCATATTGTCGATTATTACTACAAATTAAAAAAGCAACCTATCCCTAAGAAAGATAAGGTTGCCACAGTTGCTTGTATGAACAAGCTTCTGAAATGTATGCACGCTATGGTTAGGGCACATACAGAGTACGACTATGCGTACGCGGTCTCAGTGGACCATTAACTAAACCACTTACAGTATACCACTTCTTTGCCCAGATCGAAAATTTTTTACGAACGGGGCTTTATTTGGTGTGCCTTGATTTTTTCGCTTTTGTTTACGAGCTATTTTTATTACATCTTTTACTTGACTAATCGTAGGAACAAGGGGCTGTGACAAAATTCTTGTCACAGCCCCCTTTTTCCGAATAAACGGTGTTAATATGTGTTAAGCACCTAAATGGGTACCAGCTTTTATTTCAAAGCCAACATGTTTCTATCACTGATTTTTTAAATCTAGCGAGAAACCCTTATTTTACAGGCGTTCGTTCAATTCTTTCGCAAGGTCTTCAAAGCCTGGTTTGCCTAGAAGTGCGAACATGTTTTTCTTATATCATGTATACATTTATTACTTTTTTTCTCTTTTATACCGTTAGAAAACGCTGAAACATCAGCATTTTATCTATCTCCTGCTTTTTCTATCTTTTCTGATTTTTAATATCACTATCACCAAAACTATCACTAGTTTTTCTATTTTTTATATACTTCGCAAACTTTTTTATTACAAAAATTCTATTCACAATTATCTTAGCCCTCTTTAATAAGAAATACGTTTAATTTTTAAATAGAAATATACACTATATTGACGTATATATTTACAGGTGTATACTGGAATAAAATTAAATAGTATAAGAATTTAAAATTAATATAAAATATTTCAAGGGGTCTTATCTGATGAAAACAAACCTTAAGAGTTTCAGTAGTTTGATTATACAATCTACGTGGGCATACACTCGACCAATTTTTTCTTTTGACGATCTTCACGATTGGTTGTCTCTAGTTTTTGGAATTATATTAGCTAACATTGTAGGAATAGGTTTGACGACTATAAGTCCCCTAGCTTTTATATTAGTGAATGTAGGTAGTCTTTTGGGTACAATTAACTGTATTCTTCCTCGACATGGAAGACCTGAAAAGAGTACCCTTGTAGGTATTTTCTTAATTGCATTAGGGGCCTCAATAGGAATTTATCTACAATCTTTTTCAATTCTGATTATACTTTTATTCTCTATAAGCTTATACTGTTCTGGTATTGTTAGAAATTTTAGCATTGGAATGTATGTACGCTGTTTATTAGGTTCAATTAGTCTGCTTGCTGGAGCTCAATTGCGAGGAGAATTACCTGCTTTTGATGTGTTGAAAGGTTTGGGTGCTTTAATACTTGGTATGAGTATTGTAGCTTTAACTTACTGTATTTTTACTAGTGAAAATGATCAATCGAAGATTATTGTTAGTAATTTATATGAGCAGTTGTATCTAATCGCTCAAGAAAAGCCATCGAATTATATACACACTCGTATCCAAGCACGTGAATATATTGAAACCATGCCAAAAATTTATCATAAAAAAACGCCATGGATATATGAACTAATAGCTCAAGCAGATTTAATTGCTAGCTCTATCTATTGGCAAAAAAATTCAGAAAACAGAATTGCATTACAACAAATTATAGCCACACTCAGAGGCATGTCTTCAAATACGCTTTTTGATTCAGCATTAGTCAGTCCTGAAATAAAGAAGGCATTAAATATAGTTCAAAATAAAAGTGCAACTGAGTCTTCATTGCTACACTATCTGCTTCCTAACAAAGAAGGCATTGCAGAGCTTAGAGAGATTTTCTTATCATATAAAGGTAGCTCTTCTAGATTTGCTTTAAGACTTATGTTAACAGGAGTCATTTGTCATCTTAGTTCCATTCTATTAAATTCTATCTATCCCCTCCCTTTAGCTAATCATGAATTCTGGGTTGTGCTTTCAGGATGCTTGATGGTAATGCCAGGTTATCACGGTACTTTAGGAAAAATTATGTCTCGTACTTTAGGATCTATATTAGGTGCATTTACTGGAATCTTTTTGCACCAATTACTTGCTAGCTTATTTGGATTAAATTTATTATTTTTTATGATTATAGCTAGTACTCTAGTAATCTTATATGAAACAGTACGAAAGCTTAGTCAAGCATTTGTAATGTTCAGTGTCACAACTTGGCTAACTTTTACGCTTGGCGGAAACACTGCAGGATTCACTAGATTAACAGATGTAATAGTGGGTGCTCTTCTTGCCTTTGTCATATTTTTTATTTTTCCAACTTGGCATATTCAAGTTTTGCGTAGAAATCTGAATACTTGGTCGATTAATTTAAACTCTATACTATCTAACTTATCTAATAAAAAGCTTATACAAAAACCACTTACTGATATGTGGCTGATTACTTATAGAATTCAAGGTAGAGTAAATCGGTCTATTCAAGAAATTATTCTTGAATCTCCTAAATATAATGATACCTCGGTAGATACACTAATTAAAGACAAAAAAAATACCGATGAACTTATTAATAT